>CAZOLL010000724.1:0-2230 GCA_964580365.1 uncultured Phycisphaeraceae bacterium | reverse complement strand
CAGGCCTCGCCGCCGCGCTGCGCCTGCAGGACAAAGGCATCGCGTCGACCGTGTTCGAGTCCTCGACGCGCATCGGCGGACGCATGTTCAGCATGACGAGCGGCTACTTCGGCGGGCAGACCGCCGAATGGTGCGGCGAGCTGATCGACAGCGGGCACACCAAGATCCGCCGACTCGCCAAGCGCTTCGGACTCCCGCTCGTGAACGTGAAGAAGGCCGAGCCGAAGGACTCGCAGGACACCTACTTCTTCGACGACGGGTACTACGCGGCCGGACAAGCCGAAGTCGACTTCCTGCCCGTGTTCGACGCGGTGGTCGCCGCCGAAGCGTCGGCGCCGTTCCCGACGACGTTCGACTCCTCGACGACCGAAGGTCAGATGCTCGACGTGAAGACCGTCGCCGAGTGGATCGACGAAAACGTCCCGGGCGGACTCATGTCGGCATTCGGAAAGCTGCTCGAGATCGCCTACGTGACGGAGTACGGCGCCGACGCTTCGCAACAGAGCGCTCTCAAACTGATCTACCTGCTCGCCTTCCAGCCCAGCGAAGACGAGTTCGCAGTCTTCGGCGAGTCCGACGAGAAGTCGCGCATCGACGGCGGCAACCAGCAGCTCCCGCGCGTGATCGCGCAGAGCTTGAAGAAGGAGGTCGAGTTCGAGCACGCGCTCGTCGCCGTGCGCGCCGAGCTCGACGGCCGCACGACGCTCGTGTTCGACACGCCGGGCGGGACGAAGGAGAAGACGTTCGACTTCGTGATCCTGACCCTGCCGTTCGCGGTGCTCCGCACGCTCGACCTCACTCAGTCCGGGTTCGACGCGATGAAGCTGAACGCGATCGACCTGCTCGGCCGCGGGCACAACGCGAAGTGCCAGATGCAGTTCTCGGAGCGCCTGTGGACCGGCACCGGGCCGTGGCCCGCGCGCGGCAACGGGTCCACGTATTCCGACCTCGGCTACCAGTCGACGTGGGAAGCGAGTCGCGCGCAGGCGGGCAAGAAGGGGATTCTCAACTGTTTCACCGGAGGCTCCGTGACGGACGGATTGATGCAGGCCGTTGCGTTCGCGAATGCCGGAACGCCGACGATGGCGGCCGACGCGAACGCGTTCGCGCCGAAGCTCGACCAGGTGTTCCCCGGAGCGCTCGCCGCGTTCACCGGTAAGGCGATCGGGTCGGTGCCGCACCTCTCGCCGCAGTTCAACTGCTCCTACTCGTTCTACCGGCCGGGCCAGTACACGTCGTTCGGCGGCTCCGAGAAGCTGCCGCAGGGCAGCGTCCACTTCGCCGGCGAGCACACGTCCACTGACTTCCAGGGGTTCATGGAAGGCGCGGCCGTCGAAGGGACGCGCGCGGGGCAGGAAATCGTCCAGCTCGTGAAGGCATCGGCCTGACGCGCGCCATGGCCAACCTCCTCTTCATCCACGGCTACCCGTTCGACCACACGATGTTCGACGCCGCGGCGAAGCGCCTCGCGCGGAACCACAAGGTGATCGCACCCGACCTTCCCGGCTTCGGCGGCACGCCGCCGCTCGCGATCGAGCCGCCGAAGGTGCGCATCGACGACTTCGCGCGCTTCCTGCTGGCCGCGCTCGACAAGGCGAAGGTCGACAAGTTCGTTCCCATCGGCCACTCGATGGGCGGCTACATCGCGTTCGCGCTGAACCGCCTCGCTCCGAAGCGCATCGCCGGATTCGCGCTGATCTCGAGCCGCTCCGGTGCAGACACCGACGCCGCGACGAAGGTGCGCAACGACAACGCCGCGCGCGTCGCCCGCGAGGGCACCGCGTTCCTCTCCGACGAGATGTCGAGGAAGCCGCTCGCGGTCGACCACCCGCCCGACCCCGCGCTCGTCACGAAGCTCCGCGCGATGATCGGCCGCGCGAAGCCCGACGCCTGCATCGGCGCACTGCACGCGATGGCGACCAGGCCCGACTCGACGAAGGACATGCCGAAGATCACCGTCCCCGCCCTCGTGATCGCCGGCCCGCACGACGCCATCGTCCCACGCGCCGAATCGGAGGCGCTCGGTCGCGGATTCAAGAACGGGCGGATGGTCTGGTGCAAGCGCTCGGGTCACATCCCGATGCTCGAAGAGCCGGAGGTCGTGACCGAGGCGCTGGTGAAGTTCGCGGACGACGTGTGAGGTCGGGGGTCGGCGGACCGGACACGAAGCGCACAAAGGAGGCACGAAGAGCGCCCTGACCGACGGACGCGGGGTGTGTCGTCGACGCGG
>CAZOLL010000723.1:1130-2231 GCA_964580365.1 uncultured Phycisphaeraceae bacterium | reverse complement strand
CTCGGCCGACACGTCGCCTTGAAGATCCTGCGCGCCGAGCTGAAAGGGTCACCCTCCGCTGCAGTGCGGCTCCTGCGAGAAGCGCGCGCCGTCGCGAAGCTCAAGCACCCGAACGTCGTGACGCTGCATGCCGCGGGCGAGACCGACGGCGTGCTCTGGCTGGCGTTCGAACTGCTCCCCGGCCGCTCGCTCGCGGAGATGATCGACGCGGCGCGCGCCGCGGCGCGCCCGCTGCCGGTTCGCGACGTCGTCAAGATCGGACTCGACGTCGCGCGCGCCCTCGCGGCGGCGCATGCGAGCGGCTTGATCCACCGCGACGTCAAGCCGGCGAACGTGCACGTCACCCCCGACGGCCGCGCGGCGCTGCTCGACTTCGGGCTCGCGCGCGCCCGCGACGGCGAGCACGGCGACCCGACGATCACCGCGACGTTCGTGGGCTCGGCCGCGTACGCTTCGCCCGAGCAGGTCGACCCCGCGGGCCGTGAGATCGACGTGCGCACCGACGTGTACTCGCTGGGGGCGACTCTCTACGAGGCGTTGTCGCTCGCCCCGCCGTTTCGCGGCGACACGATGGAGCGCGTCCTGCACGCCGTCCTGACCAGGGACCCGCCGCCGCTCGCGAGCGTGGCACCCGGCGTCGGCAAGGACCTCGCCCTCGTCGTCGAGCACGCGCTCGAGAAGGACCGCGAGCGACGCTACGCGACGGCGTCAGCGTTTGCCGTGGACCTGGAGTCGGTGATCGAGCTTCGCCCGGTCAGTGCACGGCCGTTGTCGGCGCTGCGGCGCGTCACGCGACTCGCGCGGCGCCAGCCGGCGCTCGCGACGATCGCCGTCGCCGCGCTGCTCGCGACGCTCGCGCTGTTCGCATGGAACGCACGCGGCCGCTCCGTCGCGAGGGACCGCGCCCGTCAGATCGTCGCGACCACCTCGCGTCGCATCCGCGACTACGAGATGGCGGCCCGCGACGCGGCGGCGGCCCACATGCGGACCGTCGGGTTCTCCCGGGTGCAGCAATGGGTGCGACTCGATGCAGCCCAGGAAGCGAAGCTCGCGGAGGCCGAAGCCAAAGAGTCGGCGTTCGAGCGCGGGCGCGAACAGCTC
>CAZOLL010000723.1:0-1120 GCA_964580365.1 uncultured Phycisphaeraceae bacterium | reverse complement strand
GCGGAGATTCTGGCGTCGCTGCGCGAAGCGCAGGCGCTCGACCCGGCGATCGACGTCGCCACCGTGTTGTCCGACCTCGAAAGGACACGCACACTCGAAGCCATGCGCCGCGGGGAGTTCAGCGACGCGAAGTCCTCCGTGCCGAGCGACGCCCGACTCGGGGACTGTGCGATTGACATCACGGTGACTCCCGCGGATGCGGAGGTCCACCTGTTCCGCGTGCGCTCGCTCGCCGAGCTGGACGCGACGGCCGGCGGCGGCGAGCCGCGTGAGGTGCCTTGTCCGCCCGACGCGGCCGGCGCCGGAGAATGGCCGATCGCTCCCGGTACGCTCGCCCTCCGCGTCGTGGTGCCCGCGGGAGATCTGGGTCCGGAAGATCTCGTTCTCGCGGTCCAAGGTCGATCGCTCGACGACTCGACGATCGGCGCGGCGCGAGCGCTTGCCGAGCGCGGCGGCGTGCGGGCCAGAATCCTCCGAGCCGGGGCGAGTGCCCCCGCGGACGTCGACCTGCCCGCGGGGCTCGCATTGCGGGCGACGGCGATTCCGTTCGTGCTCGGCGCGGCGACGCGCGTTCCTTCCGTGGGAAGGATCCCCGTGAATCCGGGACGCCACGTCATCGTCGCTCGCCGCGCCGCGCACGAGACGTTTCGGCTGCCGCTCGTCGTGCGCGTCGGTGCGAGCGTCGAGCTCGACGTCCGCTTGTCACCACTCGGGACGACGCCACCGGGCTTCGTGCGCGTCGCTTGCGACGCGTTCTCGCGGGACCGACACGCGGCCTACTTCATCCAGGAGCGCGAGGTCACGTCCGGCGAATTCCGCGAGTTCCTCGCCGCCACCGGCCACGCACGCGACGGATCGCAGCCGGCGACGGAGGGCGGCGCGCGCGACGACCACCCCGTGCTCGGCGTGTCGTATCGCGACGCGCTCGCGTTCGTCGCCTGGAGGAACGCGAATGCGCCGCCGCCAGCGGGCTACGCGTACGACTTGCCGACCTATCACGAGTTCATCCAGGCCGGGATCATGGGCGGCGAGACGCCGTACGTGTATGGCGCGACGTACCGGCAAAGCTGGCAGAAGTCCCGCACCGCGCGCCGGGGACGCGTCGTCGAGCCGGTCCTCT
>CAZOLL010000722.1:0-2234 GCA_964580365.1 uncultured Phycisphaeraceae bacterium | reverse complement strand
CCTTGAAGAACCAGATGTGCGCGACCGGCGCGGCCAGGTTGATGTGGCCCATGCGACGGCGGCGCTCTTTGCTGGTCGTGACCTGCACGCCGCAGCGTTCGCACACGACGCCCTTGTGCTTGATGCCCTTGTACTTCCCGCAGGTGCATTCCCAGTCGCGGGTCGGGCCGAAGATCTTCTCGCAGAACAGACCGTCCTTCTCGGGACGGTAGGTCCGGTAGTTGATCGTCTCGGGCTTCTTGACCTCGCCGCACGACCAGCCACGAATGTCGTCGGGCGACGCCAGCCGGATGCTGACGCAGGTGTAGTCGTTCACGCGATTCGCTTGCGTGTCGAACACGTTTCTCTCCTTGCGTTGGACGAAGGACCCGACTCGCGGATCACAGCACCCGGCGCTTGTGCAGTTCCATGTTGAGGGCGAGACCGCGGATCTCGTTGGTCAGCACGTGGAACGAGACGGGCGTTCCCGGCTCGAGCACGTTGGTGCCCTTCACCATCGACTCGTAGATCTTGGTGCGGCCTTCGACGTCGTCCGACTTCACGGTCAACAACTCCTGCAGGATGCTCGCGGCGCCGTAGGCTTCGAGCGCCCACACTTCCATTTCGCCGAAGCGCTGACCGCCGAAGCGCGCCTTGCCGCCGAGCGGCTGCTGCGTGATCAGCGAGTAGGGCCCGGTCGCGCGCGCGTGCACCTTGTCGTCGACGAGGTGGTGCAGCTTCATCATGTAGAGCATGCCCACCGTCACCTGCTGGTCGAACGCGATGCCCGTACGGCCGTCGTACAGCGTGACCTTGCCGGACGGCGGGAGGCCGGCCTTCTCGAGCTCGGAGCGGATCTGCTCCTCCGATGCGCCGTCGAACACCGGCGTGATCGCCTGAAAGCCGAGCTTGTGCGCGGCCCAGCCGAGGTGCGTCTCGAGGATCTGGCCGACGTTCATACGGGACGGCACGCCGAGCGGGTTCAGCAGGATGTCGACCGGCTGGCCGTCGTCGAGGAACGGCATGTCCTCCTCGGCGAGCACCTTCGAGATCACGCCCTTGTTGCCGTGGCGGCCGGCCATCTTGTCGCCGACGGACAGCGAGCGCTTCGTCGAGAGGTAGACCTTCACCATCTCGAGCACGCCGGTCGGCAACTCGTCGCCGCGCGAGAGCTTGTTGACCAGCTTGTTCTTCTCGTTCTCCTGGACGTCGATGTTGTCCGAGCGGTTCTTGAACATCTTGTAGGCGCGCTCGCCCGGACCCTTCGGCTTGTAATGCTCGAGCACCGCCTCGCGGACCACGTCGAGCAGGCGACGCAGCTCCTGGTAGGTCGCCTCCTCGTTCAGCTTGATCTGCTTCTTGGTCTCGGGGTCGTTCACCTTGGTGTCGAGCGTCTCGGACACCTCGTCGATGAGGAGCTTCAGTTCGTCACGGAACGCGGTGAGGAAGTCTTTCTCCGCCTTGCGGATGTCGCGCAGGTTCTTCAGCGACTGCTCTTCCGACGTGTCGATCGTGCGCGAGAGCTTCACCGTGTTGATCACGATGCCATCGACGCCCGCCGGCACCTCGAGCGAGTCGTTCTTCACGTCCTCGCCGGCGCGGCCGAAGATCGCGTGGAGCAGCTTCTCCTCGGGGGAGAGCTCGCTCTTGGACTTCGGCGCGACCTTGCCGACGAGCACGTCGCCGGGCTTGACGCGCGTGCCGATGCGGATCACGCCCGTCTCGTCGAGGTTGCGCAGCGCCTTCTCGGAGACGTTCGGGATGTCGCGCGTGAACTCCTCGCGCCCGAGCTTGGTCTCGCGGATCTCGACGTCGAACTCGTTTACGTGGATCGACGTGTAGACGTCGTCCTTGACGAGTCGCTCCGAGACGATGATCGCGTCCTCGAAGTTGTAACCGTCCCAGATCATGAAGGCGACGAGCAGGTTGCGGCCGAGCGCGAGCTCGCCCTGGTGCGTGCAAGCGCCGTCGGCGATGACCTGGCCCTTCTTGATCTTGTCGCCTTCCTTCACGATCGGACGCTGGTTCAAGCAGGTCTTCTCGTTCAGACCGACGAACTTGCGCAGCGTGTAGGTCTCGATCTCGTTCGAGCGCTCCATCTGGATCTTGATGGTGCGCGCGTCGACGTACGAAACCGTGCCCGGGTTCTTGGCCACGATGACCATGCCCGAGTTCTTCGCGACGTCCTTCTCCATGCCCGTGGCGATGAGCGGCGGCTCCGTGCGGAGCAGCGGCACGGCCTGGCGCTGCATGTT
>CAZOLL010000721.1:0-2240 GCA_964580365.1 uncultured Phycisphaeraceae bacterium | reverse complement strand
GTAACCGTCCCGCCGCGGACATCTGGCGTGCGCCGGCCCTCCACCTTGCAATGGCGGGATGAATCGATCGACACGACGCGCGGAGATGACGGCGCTCTTGGCGCGGAAGGAGCGCGAGCGCCTGAGCTACTCGACGCTGGAGGACGAGACCGGGATCTCGCGGCACACGTTGGCGGCGTGGGCGTCGCGGCTGCGGCGTGAGTCGCAGCGCAACGAGCGGCCGCGTTTCGTCGAGCTGGTGGCGACCGAGGTCGCCGACGATCGCGACACGGCGATCGAGATCGTGCTCGGCGCGCAGGTGCTGCGCGTGCGGCGCGGCTTCGACGAGGCGACGCTGTCGCGCGTGATCATCCTGCTCCGCTCGTCGTGCTGAGCTTTCCGTCGTCGCTCAGGATCTTCGCGTCGTCGGCGTCCGTCGACTTCCGCAAGTCGCACGACGGGCTCTACGCACTGGTGAAGCACAGCTTCGACCGTGATCCGTTCGACGGCTCGGTGTTCGTGTTCTTCAATCGCCGGCGCGACCGGATCAAGCTGCTCGTGTGGGACAAGAACGGCTTCTGGCTGTTCTACAAGCGGCTCGAGAAGGGGACGTTCCGCGCGCTGCCGAGTGTGCGTGAGAAGCGGATCGAGATCAGCCGCGCCGAGCTCGCGATGATTCTGGAGGGCATCGATCTCGATAAAGGGAGAATGCGGTAACACTTCGCCGAAGGCGTGCGTCTGACTGCGCGAGATGGCGGGGGCCACGACAAACAACACGGATCACAGCGCGCTTCAGCGTGAAAATGCGGAGCTGAGGAGCGTGCTCCTCGCGCGCGATGCGTTGCTCGCGGAGAAGGACGCGCGGATCGCGCGGCTCGAGCGCAACGTCGAGATCTTCAAGAAGCTCGCGTTCGGACCGTCCTCGGAGCGGCGCGCGCAAAGCGCGGAGCCGATCGACCCGCGGCAAGGCCACCTGTTCGCCTCGCTGCTCGCCGAGGCGAACGAGGTCGCGCGGCGCGAGCACGTCGAAGGCGCGGTCGAGGAGCTTCACTCCGGTCGGCCGCGGAAGAAGGCGAAGCGGCGCACGGATTTCCCGGAGCACGTGCCGCACTTCAAGACGACGTACGAACTCCCCGAGTCCGAGCGCGCCTGCACGTGCGGTGCGCTGCTTCAAGAGATCGGCGAGGCGGTCTCGAAGGAGCTCGACCGGCTCGAGACGACGCTCGTGCACGTGATCGCGAGGAAGAAGTACGGCTGTCGGCGCTGCGGCCAGACTGCGAAGACCGCGCCGGGACCCGACCGCGTGATCGAAGGCGGACTCTTGGCGCCGGGCTTCCTCGCGCACGTGATCGCGGAGCGGTTCTTGAACCACATGCCGTACTACCGGCAAGAGCAGAAGTACAACAGCGAGGGGCTCGCCCTCACGCGCAGCGTGCTCGAGCGCTCGGCGTCGCGCTGCGCGGAGCTCTTGCTGCCGGTCTACGAGCAGATCAAGAAGGACGTGCTCGGTCAGGACGTGCTCTTCACCGACGACACGCCGGTCACCGTCGCGCAGGACTCGAAGCAGAAGGCGCGCGAAGGTCGTGTCTGGACCTACGGCGATCTCGAAGAGCGCATCTTCTACGACTTCACCGAATCGAGGAAGCGCGACGGGCCGCTCACGATGCTCGCGAACTTCAAAGGCTTCGTGCACGCGGACGCATACCCCGGTTACGACCCGCTCTACCTTCCCGGTCACGTGAAGGAGGTCGCCTGCCTTGCACACGGGCGGCGCTACGTGCTCGACGCAGAGAAGGAAGAGCCGGAGCCGGTGAAGGAAGCGCTCGCGATCATCCGCGCGCTCTACCAGGTCGAAGCGTTTGCCAAGGACAATGGCTTCACGCCCGAGCAGAGGAAGGCGCTCCGCGACGAGCGCTCGCGGCCGCTGCTCGCAGAGCTGAAGGCCTGGCTCGACCGCGCGGAGACGCAGGCGTTGCCGAAGGGCAAGCTCGCCGACGCCGTGCGTTACCTCCGCAATCAGTGGGACGCTCTCTTGACCTTCCTCGAGGACGGCCGGCTCGAGATCGACAACAACCGCTCGGAGCGCTCCTTGCGCTGCTTCGCGGTCGGCAGGAAGAACTGGCTGTTCTTCCAGACGCCCGAGGGCGGCACGACCGCCGTCATCCTGATGAGCTTGGTGCAGACTGCGAAGGCGATCGGCGTCGACCCGAAGATCTACCTGCGCGACGTGCTGGTCCGCATCGCGCGCGAGAGCGACGTCA
>CAZOLL010000720.1:0-2242 GCA_964580365.1 uncultured Phycisphaeraceae bacterium | reverse complement strand
CTCCCCGGGGGGGGGGGGGGCCCCCCCCGGGGGGGGGGGGGGGGACCCCCCCCGGGGGGGGGGGGGGGGGGGGGGGCGGGGGGGGTTGTCGCCCCCCCGCCTCCGCGTCGACCTCGCGATCTCACCTCGGCGAGACCGCGCCCTTGAGCTTCTCGAGTCCCTCGACAAACCGCGCCCGATCCATCTCCGCCGACAACGACACCCGGACCGCCCTCGGCTGCGTCGCCGGCGGCACGACGAACGCTTCGGGCCCGACGATCCTCACCCCTGCCTTTCTCGCCGCGGCAACGGCCGCGTCCGCGCGCAGTCCCTTCCCGAGCGATTCGAGTTCGAGCCACAGATGATGGGCTCCGCGCGGCAGGTCGTACCGGAAGCCCTCCGATCGCGGCAGTTCGCGTCGCACGATCGCGTGGCGCATCGCGAGCTCCTCTCGGCGCGCGCTGACGAGCTTCGTCGAGTGGCCGCGCTCGAGCAGCAGCGCTCCGATCTCGTTCTGCAGCGGCGCCGGGGCCCACGAGAGCGTCTGCACCGCTCCGCAGATCTGCCGCGCGAGTGCCGCCGGCACGACGAGGTAGGCGAGGCGCAGGCCAGGCGTCATGAGCTTCGTTGAATCGAGCAGGAAGCACGCGCGCTCCTTCACGCGTGAAGCGAGCGGCGCCACCGCGCTCGCCATGCAGCTGTCGTCGTCGTCCTCGAGAAGCCAGGTCCCGTGCCGCGCGAGGACCTGCGCGATCTCGCGGCGCCGCGCGTCGGGCGTCAGTGTCGCGGTCGCTGGATTCAGCGTGGGGACGCAGTAGAGGAGCTTCGGCGCGACCTTTCGACACGCGGCGTCGAGCGCGTCGGGGTCGAGTCCGTGTCGGTCGACGCGCACGGGATGCAGGCGGATCCGCATCGCCTCGGCGAGTCGCCGAATCCCGGGGTACGTCACGCTCTCCGTGAGCACGACGTCGCCGGGTCGCGCGAGCGCGCCGAACACGGCGGCGATCCCCTGCTGCGCGCCCTGACAGACCAGCATCACGTCGTCCGGCGGCGTGAACGGCAATCCGATGCGCGCGAGGAGCGGCGCGACGAGGCCGCGCACGCGATCGTCCGCGAGAAAATCTGGCGCGCGCATTCGCGCGAGCGCATCGACGCGTCGCGCCATCGCCGTGAAGACGTCGCGCAGCGCGGCGCGCTCGAGCGGCTCGATCCGCAGCGAGTTGCTCGGCCCGAAGTCGAAGAGCGACGGATCCGCCGCGCGCTCGACGTCGAACTCCATCGAGCGGGGCTCAGGCTTGCGGACGTAGGAACCGCGCCCCGTCTCGCAGGCGAGCAGGCCGCGCCGCTTCGCTTCGGCGAAGGCACGCGTCACCGTCCCGAGCGTGACGCGCAGGGACTTGGCGATCACACGTTGCGAAGTCAGCCGTGCGCCGTCGGCGAGTCGGCCGGACTCGATGTCCTGCGCGATCGCGTCCGCCAGGCGCAGGTAGTAGGGCGCCGCGCCCGGCAACGGAGCCGGCCGCCACGCGCCGACCGCGTCGCGGGTGTCACCGTGACACTTTGCGTCGCTTCGCCGCCGAAATCTCCGCACCGTCAACACCGCCCCCCGTGCGCCGGTATGAAGGCGCGACGCGGCCAGATTCCGCTCCAGTCCGATTCGCCGTTCCCATGCATCGAGGTCCTCAATCATGCCACTCGTCCCGTTGCTCTTCGTCGCGGCCGCCCTCTTTTCTCCGGTCGCCGCGCAACCCGCAGCCGCGCCGGCGTCCGCCGCGTCGCCCGCGGAAGTCTGGCTCGAGCGGCTCGAGGGCCGCGGCTTCTCCGGCGCGGTGCTGGCGATCGACGACGGCGAGGTGGTGATCGATCGCGCGTTCGGCATGGCCGACGTCGAAGCGCGGAAGAAGATGACGCTCGATTCGATCTTCGACGTCGGTTCGATCACCAAACAGTTCACCGCCGCGGCGATCATGGCGCTCGACCAGGACGGCAGGCTCGCGGTCGACGATCTCCTCTCGAAGTTCGTTGGCCCGGTGCCGGACGACAAGTCGGGCATCACGCTGGAGCATCTGCTCACGCACTCGGCGGGCTTTCGCGGGGGGATCGGCCGCGACGAGGACTTCGTCGGCGCCGACGACTACGTGAAGCTCGCGCTCGCTTCGAAGCTCGACTTCGAGCCGGGGTCGTCCTACGGCTACTCGAACGTCGGCTACGCGTTGCTCGGCATCGTCGTCGAAAAGGTCACGGGGAAGGGTTACGAGGCGTT
>CAZOLL010000719.1:0-2243 GCA_964580365.1 uncultured Phycisphaeraceae bacterium | reverse complement strand
TCAACTGCTTGCGCGATTCGACGGCGCACGGCCCGGCGATCATCACGACGTCCGCCCCGCCGATCGCGACGTCGCCGACGCGCACGATCGTGCCGTCCGGATGCAGCTCGCGCGAGACCAGCGGGAACGGCGCCGCGTGCGGCCGCACCTCGAGGACGCCGGGCAAACCGGCGAGCAGCTCGCCGAGTGATTCCGCGCCGGGGCCGACGACGCCGACGAGGCTTTGCCCCACGTGCTCACTGACCTGGACGCGCAGACCGCGCGCTTCGATCGCGCGGACGACGTCGGCCTTCACGCGCAGCGGACAGTTCGGTTCCAGCACCGCGATCACGGGCGTCCTCCTTCGAAGCGTCGCGCCGTCGGGCGCAGTCCGCGCAGGAACGCGACGGGGTCGCCGCCGCGCTCGATCTCTTCGATCAGGGCCGAGCCGACGACAACGCCGTCCGCCGCGCCGGCGATCGAGCGGACCTGCTCCGGCGTCCGGATGCCGAAGCCGGCGCACACCGGCAGCCGCGTGCGCGCGCGGACACGCGCGAGGTGGTCGGCAAGCGTCGCCGGCAGCGCGCGTCCGCCGCCGGTCACTCCGGTGGACGTCACCGCGTACACGAATCCGCGACTCGCACGCGCGATCCGGTCGAGGCGCTCGTCCGGCGTCACCGGCGACACGATCCGGATCGACGCGAGTCCGTTCGCAGCGAGCGCGGCGTCGAACGGTCCGCTCTCCTCGATCGGCAGGTCGGGCACGACGAACCCCGCGACGCCCGCCGCCACAGCGTCCTGCGCGAGACGTTCGAGCCCGTAGGCGAGGAGCGGATTCACGTAGCTCATCAACACGATCGGCGCGGCGAGTCGCGGGGTGAGAGCTCCGACCGTCGCGAGGATCCAGCGCAGGTCGACGCCGTTCTCGAGCGCGACGCGGCTCGCGCGCTGGATCGTGGGTCCATCGGCCATCGGATCGGAAAACGGCACGCCCACCTCGACGACTTCGCACGCCGCGGCGACCCGCACGGCCAGCGCGACGAATCGCTCGCGCGTCGGATACCCGGCGGTGAGGTACGCGACGAGCGCGGGTGACGCGTCGTCGGCGCCTGCGCGCAGCGCGCTCTCGACTCGATCGCCTCCGGGGCAGGCGCTCACGACCGGCGCTCCGCGAGCTGCGGCAGGTCCTTGTCGCCGCGCCCCGAGAGGTTGACCAGGATCCGCGCGGATTGCTGCGCGCGCGCGACGCGCAGCGCCGCTGCGAGCGCGTGTGATGACTCGAGCGCAGGGACGATGCCCTCGGCGCGACAGCACGTCTCGAACGCCGCGAGCGCTTCGTCGTCGCTCGCGATCTCGTACCGCACGCGCCCGATCGCGGCGAGCAGTGCGTGCTCCGGGCCGACGCCGGGGTAATCGAGCCCCGCCGACACCGAGTGCGTCTCGACCACCTGGCCGTCCGCGTCCTGCAAGAGCAGCGACTGGCAACCATGCAGCACGCCGATCCGCCCGTGGCGCACCGTCGCGGCGTGCTCGCCGAGCCGCTCGCCGCGGCCGCCGGCCTCGACGCCGAGCAGCTCGACGTCGCGATCGCCGAGGAACGCGCGGAACGCGCCGATCGAGTTCGAGCCGCCGCCGACGCAGGCGATCACCACGTCGGGCAGGCGCCCTTCCGCCGCGACGAACTGAGCGCGCGCCTCGTCGCCGATCACTCGCTGCAGGCGAGCGACGAGCGCGGGGTACGGGTGCGGTCCGACGACGGAGCCGAGCAGATACCAGGAGTCGTCCGGGTCGCCCGCCCAGTCGCGAAGCGCCTCGTCGATCGCCGCCCGCAGCGTGCGATCGCCGGCATCGACCGGAACGACTTCCGCGCCGAGCCGGCGCATCCGGTCGACGTTCGGCGCCTGGCGCGCGACGTCGACCGCGCCCATGTAGACGCGACACGGCAGGCCGACGCGCGCGCACGCCGCCGCGGTCGCGACGCCGTGTTGTCCCGCGCCGGTCTCCGCGATGACGCGCCGCGCGCCGGCGCGGCGTGCGAGCAACGCCTGCCCGATCGCGTTGTTGATCTTGTGCGCTCCGGTGTACGCGAGGTCCTCGCGCTTCAGCCAGATTCGCGCTCCGTTCTCCCTACCGAGGCGCGCCGCGAGCGTCAGCGGAGTCGGGCGGCCGACGAAATCGCGCAGCTCGCGCGACAGCTCGGCGGCGAGCTCGGCGTCGGCGAACGCGGCGTCCGCGGCGCGATCGACGCGCGCGAGTGCGGGCAC
>CAZOLL010000718.1:0-2244 GCA_964580365.1 uncultured Phycisphaeraceae bacterium | reverse complement strand
CGTCGGCGCCAGCGACTCCGCGCGTGGATCCGGCGATCGTCGCGCGGCGCGAGATCGACCGCATCGTCGCGCGACTCGCCGCTCCGTCGGCCGACCGCGACGCGCTGCTCGCCGAGCTGTCGGACGTGGTCCGCACCTGGCTGGCCGGGGTGCATGGCAAGGACGTGATGGCGCGCACGGCCGACGAGCTCGTCGGGAGCGCCGCGCTCGTTCCCGCGTCGCGGCTCGACGCACTGTTCCTGGGCGCCGAGCAGGTGAAGTACGCCGGCCGTGACCGCGTCGGCGCCGACTTCGCCCGGCTCGCCGCCGCGGCGCGTGCGGTGATCGACGCGCGTGGAGGCGCCGCGTGAGCTTCTCGTCGCCGTGGGCGTTCCTCCTGCTCGTGCTGCCCGCGCTCCTCCTCGTCATGCAGCGGATGCGCCGCGTGCTGCCGGCGCGGCCGATCCCGCTGCCGGCGGCGCACGTGCGCGTGCGGCCCGGGCCGCGTCGCCGCTGGTCATGGGTGGTGGGGGCGGCGGAGGCCGCCGCGTTCGTCGTCGCCGTCCTTGCGCTGGCCGGGCCGACGCGCTCCGAGCGGTCGGCGTCCGCGACCGCGCACGGCATCGACATCGCGCTCGTGCTCGACGTCTCGTCGTCGATGCAGACCGGACACCTCGCAGAGAACGAGTCGCGCCTCGCCGCCGCCGCGCGCGTGCTCGATTCGTTCATCGCGCGCCGCGCCGACGATCGCGTCGCGCTGTTCACGTTCGCGCAGTGGCCGCGCCGCGTCGCGCCGCTCACGCTCGACCGCGATGCGGTGCGCGAACTCTTGCGGCAGGTGCAGCCAGCGCGCCCCGACACACCGGAGGACGCGACCGCCGTCGGCACGGCGCTGGCCGCCGCGGTGGTCGAGCTGGCTCGCAGCGAAGTCGAGTCGAAGGTGGCGATCCTCCTCACCGACGGCGAGGAGAACGTGAACCGGATCCTCCCGCAGGAAGCGGCCGACCTCGCGGTCGCGCGCGGCGTGAAAGTCTTCGCGGTCGCCGCGGGGACGCCGCGCGCGGCGGCGACGCGCGAGCTCGATCGGCTGGCGCGCGCGACCGGCGGCCGCGGCTTCGTCGCGCGAGACGCTCAGGTGCTCACCGACGTGTACGCGGAGATCGACCGGCTCGCGCGGGTGGAGCACCGCGAGGAGGCGCGCTTCACGGTCTCGGACGACCACGGCCGCTGGCTGTTCGCGCTGCTCGCGCTCGCGATCCTCACGCTCGTCGGCGAGGCGTTCCTGTCCCGGAGGGCGCCATGACGTTCGCGCGCCCGGAATCGTGGGCGGCGGTCCTGGGCTGCGTCGCCGCCGCGACGGTGATCGCGTGGCTCGGTCGGGCCGGCGTCGCGCGCGCGCTCGCGACGTTCGGAACGCGCCGCTTCGCGCGCTCGCATCGGATCGCGCTCGCCGTCCTCGCGACCGTGGCGGTCGCGCTGGCCGCGCTCGGGCCGCTCGCCGGCACCGAGCGGCGCGCCGTGAGCGTCGAGGGCCTCGACCTCGTCGTCGCCGTCGACGTCTCGCGATCGATGCTCGTCGCCGACGACCCGCCCGACCGCCTCGCGCGCGCGAAGGGCGAGGTCGCCGACCTGTTCGAGCGCATGCAGGGCGGGCGCGTCGCGCTGGTCGCGTTCGCCGGCGACGCGCGCCTGTTGTGCCCGCTCACGCACGATCGCGCCGCGGCGGCGTCCTACCTCGAGCTGCTCGACCCCGACGTCGAGCCGGTCGGGGGCACGAGCCTCGGCGCGGGCCTTGCCGGCGCGCTCGCCGCGTTCGGTCCGCTCGAGCGACCCACCAAGGCGAAACGCGTCGTGCTGCTGGTGTCGGACGGCGAGGAGAACGGCGAGCCGGGTGCTTCCGGCGTCACGGACGCGGAGGCCGTCGCGTGGCGCGCACGCGGGGCGACCGTGGCGGTGAGCGCGCTCTTGGTCGGCGCACCGCAAGGCGGCGTGGTGCCCGGCGTCGAAAGCGCGCCGATCTCGCGGCCGGACGCGACGCTGCTCGCGCGTGTCGCCTCGATCACCGGCGGCCAGTCGTTCTCGTCGCACGATTCTCCGTTCGCGGCCTCGCGCTGGTTCGAAGAGCGGTTGTCCTCGCTCGCCGCCGACGAATCGGGCGTTCGCCTGCGCGACGTCCCGGTCGACCGCTACCGCTGGCCGCTGTTCGCCGCGACGCTCGCGCTCGCGGCGCTGATCGCGGCGCGCGTCGCGCAGAGTGCGGGCGTG
>CAZOLL010000717.1:0-2247 GCA_964580365.1 uncultured Phycisphaeraceae bacterium | reverse complement strand
CCGTGATGTTCCCCGATGATTGGTCGGAGGAGCGCCGCGAGAAGATGCGCAAGTCGATCCCGCTCGGCCGCGAGGGCGCGCCCGAGGACGTTGCGAAGGCCGTGCGATTCCTCGTCGAGGAGGCTGAATACGTGACCGGCGCGATCCTCCGCGTCGACGGCGGCAAGGGGCTCGCGTGACGAAGTCGGCCGCGCCGTTCGCGCCGCTCGAGAGCGTCTGCGTCTACTGCGGCTCGAAACCGGGAACGCGTCCGGAGTACGTCGCCGCCGCGCGCGAACTCGGCGCGCTGATCGGCAAGAGCGGCTTGTCGCTCGTCTACGGCGGCGGGAACACCGGCATGATGGGCGCGCTCGCGGACGCGGCGCTCGCGGCGGGCGCACGGGTCGTCGGCGTGATCCCGCGTCGCCTCGTCGATCGCGAGCAGGCCCATCGTGGGCTCCACGAGCTCTTCGCCGTCGACACGATGCACGAGCGCAAGGCGCTGCTCACGAAGCACGCCGACGCGATCGTCGCGATGCCCGGCGGCATCGGCACGCTCGACGAGCTGTTCGAAGCGATCACGTGGAACGAGCTCGGCTTCCACAACAAGCCGAGCGGACTGCTCGACGTCGCGGGCTACTTCACTCCGCTCGTCGAGACGCTCGAGCGTTTCGACCGCGAGGGCTTCCTCTACTCGCGCCCGCGCGAGATGCTCGCGATCGAGCGCGACCCGAAGGCGCTGCTCGAAGAGCTGGCCCGCCGCGCGCCGAAGAGAGAATTCTTCGAACCGGGAGCCGTGTGATGAACGTCCGCGCGTCGTTCCTCGTCCTGTTCGCCGCCCTCGCAGCATCCGTGCTGCCCGGCTGCCGCGTCGTCCTTCGCGAGCCGAACGCGGAGACGCTCGCGCACGCGCGCGAGCTCGCGCACCGGTTCGTCATCGTCGACGGCCACGTCGACGTGCCCTACCGGCTCGGCACTCACCCGGACGACGTCTCGACGCGCACCGCAGGCGGCGACTTCGACTGGCCGCGCGCGAAGTTGGGCGGGCTCGATGCACCGTTCATGTCGATCGACACGCCGGCCGCGCTCGAGGACGAAGGCGGCTCGTTCGCGCTCGCGGAGAAGCTGATCGACGGCGTGGAGGCGATCGCGCGGAAGGACCCGGACAAGTTCGTGCTCGTGCGCACCGTCGCCGACGTGAACGCCGCCGCGACCGCGGGCAAGGTCGGCTTCTTGATGGGGATGGAGAACGGCAGCCCGATCGAAGGGAAGCTCGACAACGTCGACCACTTCTTCCGCCGCGGTGTCCGCTACATCACGCTCTGCCACGGCAAGGACAACCACATCTGCGATTCGTCCTACGACACGCGGCATACGCACAAGGGCCTCACGCCGTTCGGGCGCGACGTCGTGAAGCGAATGAACGACCTCGGCATCATCGTCGACGTCTCGCACGTGTCGGACGACTCGTTCTGGCAGGCGCTCGAGCTGTCGCGCGCGCCGGTGTTCGCGTCCCACTCGTCGTGCCGCGCGTTCACGCCCGGACTCGAGCGCAACATGAGCGACGAGATGATCGTCGCGATGGCGAAGAAGGGCGGCGTCATCCTCATCAACTTCGGCTCGTTCTTCCTCGACGCGCGCATCACGCGTCTCACGCTCGAGCAGGACGAGAGGATGCAGGCGGCCCTCGCGGCGCGCGGGATCGCGCCGGGCACGCCCGCCGGCGACGAGTTCGAGGAGGAGTACGGCCGAGCGCGCCCGCTCCCGTTCGCCGACGTGCACGACGTCGCCGATCACATCGATCACGTCGTGCGGATCGCCGGCATCGACCACGTCGGCTTCGGGTCGGATTTCGACGGCGTCGGCGACACGCTCCCCGTCGGCTTGAAGGACGTGTCGATGTACCCGAACCTGATCGCGATTCTTCTCCAGCGCGGGTACTCGGACGAGGACATCGAGAAGGTGTGCGGCGGAAACGCGCTGCGCGTGCTCGGTGAGGTGGAGAAAGCGGCGCGGAGGTAAGAGCCGGGTCGTCCGGGTTTCCGGGTTTCCGGTTCCTCGGCTCCCCGGTTCTCGGTTCGCCGGGCTTCGGGGAGAGGGCCCCCCGGGGCCGGCACCCCCGGTTGCCCGCCCCCCCGCCGGTCCCATCTGATCCCACGCGTCGCCGCCGCGCGTAGCGGGGTGTCTTTGTCGGCGCACGGCCCTGCGGCTCGCAGCCGCAGCTACGGTATCCGTCGATCCCGAGCGTAGACGCCGCTCGTAGCGGCG
>CAZOLL010000716.1:0-2248 GCA_964580365.1 uncultured Phycisphaeraceae bacterium | reverse complement strand
TGGCGCGCCGCGCTCGATCGGCTCGACCGCGCCGCGTCCGACGCTCGACGGGGACGCTCTGCCGCTCTCGGCGCGCTGGTGCCGACGCGCGCACTCGATCGCCACGTCGCGATGGGCGAGACGCTCGCCGATCTCGCGCGCGTCGAGCGCGGTGCGGTGTCGGCGCTCGCCGCCGCGGCGGCCCGCGTCGGCAGCGAGTCGCTCCCCGTCACCGCGGTCGAGCGCTTGAAAGCGCGCATCCACGAGATCGCCGCGATGCTCGGCGCCGACGCGCGCGCGACGAACGATGGGACCGGCGGCGCGCCGCGCGACCCCCGCGAGGACGCGTTGCGCGCGCTCGTGCGCGACCTGCCGAAGCGCTTCGACAGCGGCGAGGCGCGGTTTGCGCTGGAGTACGCGTTGATCCGGGCGCGCGAGGGGTGACGGAAGCGGCGCCGCCGCGCGGGCCCGATTCTCGGGCCGTGCGAGCGACGCGAAGGGAGGGGTGGATGGTGCGGGTGCGAGAGGGCGCGCGTTTCGCCGCGCTGATCGTGATCGCTTCGGCCGTCGCGTGCAGCGCTGACTACGAGCGCTGGTGGCCGAAGAGCTCCGCGGAGTCCCTGAAGGAGATCGCGAAGGCGGCGCCGTACGAGCAGGCGAGCGTCGTCGATCGGGTCGAGAAGGACGAGGAGCTCTCGCGAGCGCGGAGCGAAGTGCCGAAGCAGGACGACCTCCCGTGCAGCCGACTCTTCCCGCTCACGGTGTTCAACCGGTTCCGGATCCGCGGCGTGAACGACCTCCCCGTCCACGTGACTCCCGCGCTGGTCGCGAGGACGAACGAGCAGAACGTGAGTGCGATGTACGGCGACGAGCGCAATGCGATCCGCGCCGCAGGACGGCGTCCGGCGATCGGTCTCGCGCTCTCGGGAGGCGGGATCCGCAGCGCGAGCTTCTCGAGCGGCGTACTGCTCGCGCTCCACGAGCTCGGCGTGCTCGACCGCGTCGGCTACCTCTCGACCGTCTCCGGCGGCGGCTACGTCGGCGCGTGGTACATGATCCACAACGACGTGCCCGACGCCGAGCTGTTCGAGATCGGCGGCATGCACCAGCACCACCTCGGCCAGAACGGCAACTTCCTCACGGCGAGCCACTACAGCGAGTCGCGCTTGGAGTTCGCCGGCAACCTCGCGGAGAACACGGCGCTGGTCCCGATCCACTGGGGCCTGAACGGAGTGCTCGATCTCGACGTCAACACGTGGGGGATCCGCGACGACTATCGGCGCGGCATCGCGCGCGCGTTCATGTACGAGACGCCGCTCCTGCTCGGACCGATCGCGCCGCGCGCCAAGAAGTCGATGCGTTTCCTGCTCCCGTCCGGCGTGGTGCACCGTCCGTTCTGGATCGTGAACGCGCACCTCGCGATGAACGGCGACAGCCAGTCGTTCCGCGGACGCAGCGGCGACGCGTTCGAGATCACGCCGCTGCGCGGCGGCGCGGACAGCGTCGGCTACGTCGAGATCGAGGACGTCGGCGAGCTCGAGCGCCGCTTCGATTCCGATCGCTTCTGGATGACCCCGCTCTATGCCGTCGCCGCGTCGGGCGCCGCCGCGGACTCGAGCAGCCTGCGCGTGCCGTGGGTCGTCGACATGTCGCTGCAGGCGCTCAACCTCGACCTCGGGTACTACATCGACGGCTGGGCCCGCGGGTTCGTGCGCGGCGATCGCTGGTGGTGGATGCACGAAGGGCTGCACGACCTGACCTCGCCGTTCCCCGTCTACAGCGTGCTCGGTTGGTTCGCGTCGTTCTGGAGCTCCGACGGCGCGTGCGACATCCCGTGGCTGCACGGACACGATCAGGTGCTCGAGGCGCGCAAGTACTACCTCACCGACGGCGGTCACTTCGACAACACCGGCGTCTACGCGCTCGTCCGCCGCGGCTGCCGCAAGATCATCGTGAGCGATGCGACCTTCGATCCCGCCGTGTCCGAGTGGGACTCGGGCGATCCGAACGTCCGCGCGAAGGCGTTCGAGGACCTGCACGAGCTCGAGCGCAAGCTGTTCGCCGACTTCGGCGCGGAGCTGAGACTCGACTGGAGCGGTTTCGAGGAGCGCCGCCCGGTGCTGCGCGGCCGCATCGAGAACCTCCCGATCGGGGACGACGACACGCCGGTCGAGATCATCTGGATCAAGGCGGCGACGCACGTCAGCGATCACCCGCGCGAGACCTCGTCCTACATCGACTTGTTCTGCGCGAACGACTCGGCCTTTCC
>CAZOLL010000715.1:0-2256 GCA_964580365.1 uncultured Phycisphaeraceae bacterium | reverse complement strand
AAGACCTTCCAATCGGCTTCCGCGTCGCGCAGCCCGTCGAAGACGAGCGACTTGCCGTCCGCGGTCCAGTGGCCGGCGCCGTGGTCGAAGTCGCCGCTCGTCACCTGGCGCGGCGTCCCGCCGTCGGCGGAGACGACGAACAGGTGCTGGTAGCCGGACGGGCGGTAGCCCTCGCGGTCGCGGCGATAGTCGAGGCGCGTGATGATCGTCGCGTCCTCGGCCCACTTCGCGCCTTCGGGGCGGCGCGGCATCTTGATCGGGAGCACGTCGGACTTCTCTGGGACGACGCTCCGATAGGCGATGCGCGTCCCGTCCGGCGACCAAGCGAGGTCGGTGGGGGCCTGCTCGACGCGCGTGATCTGCGTCGCTTCGCGCGTCGCGACCCACATGACGTGGACCTGCGGGCCCTTCGGCTTGCCCTCCTTCAAGAACGCGATGCGCGCGCCGTCGGGCGACCAGAGCGGCGCGCTGCCTTCACCGAGCTGGCGCAGGCGCGAACCGTCGGCATCCATGATCCACAGCTCGCTCTGCGGCCGGTCGTTCACGCGGTCGCTCCACGTGCGCGTGAAGACGACCTGCTTGCCGTCCGGCGAGACGCGCGGGTTCGCCACGGTCTCCATCTCGAACAGGAGTTCCATCGAGAGCGCGCGCGGGTTCTTCGCCGCGGGCGCTTCGTCGGCGCCGAGTGCCGAAAGCGCGAGGCCGAGCGCGAGGGGGATCAAGGGCATGTTCTCTCTCCTTCGTCCGTCGATGCGGACAGCGGTCAGTTGGCGGGCGACGCCGGCGGTGTTTCGTCCGCGCCGTCGTCCGACCAGAGTTCGCGCGTGTTCGGGAAGTACAGGCTTCCCCAGGTCTGGTCCGCCTCGCGCCACGGCGAGATCCCCGTCGGCCAGTGCGGCCAGAGCGAGCGGCAGATGAGGTAGTCGATCGAGCCGATCACGAGCGAGATCGGTTTGAAGATCCAGTACGAGAAGTTGAAGTTCAGTCCCGGCGAGACGCCGCCCGGTCCGACCGAAACGCCGGCGCTCGCGGACGGGATCTTGCTGCTGCTCTCGGCCCAGTCGTCGAACACGTTCGTGATCGACACGATCGGTGCATCGACGACGTCGCGCACGACGGTGAGCGGCGAGAGGATCGCGCGCCCGGCGGTGTTCGAGCAGCCGATCGGGAGAAGGGCGGCGCAGAGCGCGAGCGCGGCGGCACGTCTTGCCATCTTCGTCTTCTTCTCCTGCGGGAGGTCGGATCGCGGCCGCGCGGGGGCGGCGCGCCGAGACTCTAACCGGGTGCGCCGCCGATCCGAGCCGCGTCGGACCCGCGGGCGGCCCGACCCGAACCGCGAGACGGCGCGCGCGACCAGAGCGACTCGCGTGGCCGGGTAGTGGCTCGCGCCCAAGTCCCGTACACTCCCCGGTCCTGCCAGGACAGCAGTTCCATCTGCTCGCTCATGGAGTCTTCCAAGATGCGCAACCTCGTTCTCCTGTTCGCGTTCTCCGTCCTGTTCGCCGCCGGCGCGCGCGCCGACGAGGTCGCGACGCGTCTCGTCATCGACCCGACCGGAGTCCGCGAAGTCACGACGCACCGCACGGGGCCGTCGCCGTCCGCGCCCGCGACGACCGTCGCGTCGAATCCGAACCCGTCCGCCACGGGGCAGCGCTGGGTGTACCCGAACCCGGCCGGCATGCCGTGGATCACGCAGAACGTCTCGGTCGGCAACGGCGGCACGTTCGCGTGGCTCGGCCAGGACCTGAACTTCCAGCGCACCTCGCTGGTCTCGACGACCGACAACCAGTCCCCCGCGCTGCCGATCTACGAGGAGCTGCTCACCGGCTCCGACGTCATCGGCATCGCCGCGGCCGACAAGGCCCCGGTTTGCGTCGTCGCGCGCCGCAACTTCGGCGGCGGCATCTTCGAAGTTCGCTTGATGAGCGGCTTCCAGACCACCGCGATCACGCAGGTCGCGGTCGGCAGCAACAACGCGTTCGAGGTCGCGATCAGCGACGACGGCGAGAACGTCGTCGTGGGGTACAACGACCCGAGCAATGTGCCGACGGTCGAGGTCTTCGACACGTTCGGCGGCAGCACTCTGTCGCCGTTCAACACGTACACCGTCGTCGGCTTCAACTTCTTCCGCGAGATCGATCTCTCCGCCGACGGCTCGACGATCCTCTTCGCGACCGACACCAACGACGTGCTCCTCGATCGCTTGACCGGCGCCGTCATCAACAACGACGGCACGTCGGTCTCGGTCGACGCGCA
>CAZOLL010000714.1:0-2260 GCA_964580365.1 uncultured Phycisphaeraceae bacterium | reverse complement strand
TGGTCGCCGTAGGTCCAGCCCCACATGCCGTCGCCGAAGTACGAGGCAATGTCGGAGATCCCGTACATCGAGACCGCGGAGGCGAACGCGTCGCTGTGGCTCACCAGCCACATGGTCATGAAGCCGCCGTAGCTCCCGCCGTAGCAGCCGACCTTCGTGCGATCGAGCCAAGTCTCCTTCGCGAGCACCTGGTCGAGCGCGGCGAGGATGTCTCTGCCCGCGACCTCGCCCCACTCCGCAACGTGTTGGTCCGCGAACGCGCGGCCGTAGCCGCCGCAGCCGCGCGGATTGACGACGAGCACCGCGTAGCCGTTCGCGGCGAGGAACGTGTGCAGGTCGTTCCATCCGCGCAGGGTGGGAGTCGCGCCGCCGTAGTAGTAGACGACGAGCGGGGTCTTGCCGGCGGGCGCCGCGCCCCCGGTCGGCGCGGGCCGGTACAGCCAGCCTTCGATCGGCGTCTTGCCGTCGGCCGCGACCAGCTCGAGCGACTTCGGCGAATCGAGCGCGAAACGACGGCGCACCGCCGCGTTCTGGTCGAGCCACGGCGTCGCGTCCATCGCGTCTCCGCGGCGGCGGACGTACAGCGCCGGCAGTCGATCGATCGCGCTGCCGACCCACGCGACGCGCGCGCCGTCCGCGGACGCCGACACGTCGCCGACCGCTTCGCACCCGAGGTCCTCGACGGACGACTCGAGCGAGCCGGCGTCGATCGACATCCACAACGGGCGCGAGCCGGAGCTGCCGAGGAACGACACGCGCGCGCCGTCCTCGCTCCACGCCACGGGACCGTCGACCGTCGCCGCGAGCGCCGCGCTCGCGCAGGTCGACCTGCCGCTCGCAAGGTCGGTGATCCACAGCGCGGGAGCGAACGCGTTCGGCTCGACGCCGGTGAGCGCGGAGCCGAGCTCGGCGGGCGGGGCGACGAACGCGAGGCGCGTCCCGCCCGGGTCGATCGCGACGTCGCCGAGACCGGGCCGTCCTTCGAACCCCATCGTGAGCGTCGTGACGATCGAGTCCGCCCCGCTCTCGAGGTCGAGGCGGCGCAGCTCGCTCGCGAACCACGGGCGCGCGGGTCGCGGCACGCTCTTCCAGAACAGGAGCGACTTGCCGTCGGGCGTGAACTCGAACGCGTCGACCACGAAGTCGCCCGGTGTCGTGAGCCGCCGGCGCGCGCCGGTGGCGGTGAAGAGCAGGTGCAGGTGCGGCTCCGTGGGCCAGTCGGTGAGGCGCTCGCGCAGCTCGGTGCGCCGCTTCGGCGCGGAGCTGGACGGCGCGTCCTTCGTCCCGCGCGTCGAGGAGAACGCGATCAGCAAGCCGTCGCGGCTCGCGACCACGGCGCCGAGGCCGGGCTCGTCCTTCAGGACGTCGGCGAGCGAGCCGTCCGCCGCGCTCCACAGTTTGAGAGCGCCGCCCGCGCGCACGAGGAGCCCGCTCGAGTCCGCGAGCCACGCGACCGCGCTCGCGCCCTTGCCGCACAGCGCGGCGGCGCGCGTCGAGCGGCCGTCGAGGTCGAGAACGTCGAGCGAGGACTCGCTCGCGTCGCCGGTCGCCGCGCGCTCGGTGCGCGTGATCGCGAGGAATCGTCCGTCGGGCGAGATCTTCAAGCCGCTCACGCTCCCGACCGCGCGGAACTCGTCGTAGTCCGCCGGCGCGTGGCGCGCGTCGAGCGTCGCGACGACCTGCTGGCCGTTCGCGTCCGGAGTCACGGCGAGCGAGACCAGGAGGTTCGACGTCCCGTGCGGCGCCGCGGCGCAGCGCACGGTCACGCGATGGAGGCCGCGCGCGAGCTTGCGCTTCGCCTCCACCTCCAATGAACCGCTCCCCACGTCCGCGCCGTCGACCCACACGCGCACCTCTCCGGGCGCCGTGACCGTGAGCGCGACCTCGCCGAAGCGATCGACCGCGAGGTACTTCGTCGCAAACGTGACCGCGGCGTCCGTCGTCACCGACAGCGGATCGGCGACCGCGACGCCCGCGAGCCCGGCCTCGGGCCAGGCCGCGCGCGGGTCGAGCTCCGGCGTGAACTCGGGTGGCTTCGCCGTGGCCTCGCCGGCGAAGAGCGGCGCGGGCGCGGGCATGGGCTTCGCTGCAAGCCACGCGGACGGGCCCGCAGCGTCCTGCGGCGCGAGCGCGCACGCAGGGGACGCGAAGGACAGGAGCGCGACGATGCACGTCGCGAGGCGGGTCGTTCTCATCGGGAGTTCCTTCAGCGCGGCAGGTCGGGCGCGCGGCGGCGCAGGCACTTGCCGAGTTCGATCTT
>CAZOLL010000713.1:0-2262 GCA_964580365.1 uncultured Phycisphaeraceae bacterium | reverse complement strand
GTCGAGATCTGCTCCGACACGTCGGCCGCGGGGATGATCCGCTCGGCGAGCGTGACGCGGTAGTCGGGGACGAACGCGACGCGCAGCCACTGGCCGGTGCGAGGGTCGGAGTTCACGACGCGCGCGATCTCGTTGATCAGCTTGATGACGAGCTTCGCGGTCACGTAGCCGGGCGCCGCCTTGCCGCCGAACACGAAGGTGCGCGCGACGCGCGGCGGCTTCTTGTCCTCCACCAGCACGAGCCACTGGTGCACGATGCGCAGCGCGTTCATCAACTGGCGCTTGTACTCGTGGATGCGCTTCACCTGCACGTCGAACAGGGACTGCGGGTCGACGACGACGCCGGTGGTCGCGCGCACGAGGCGCGCGAGGCGTTCCTTGTGCCAGCGCTTCACCGCGAACAACTCGGAGCGCAGCGCGGCGTCGTCGTGCTTCTCGAGGTCGCGCAGGCGCTGCATGTCGGTGAGCCAACCGTCGCCGAGCGCGCTGGTCAGGAGCCGCGCGAGATCCGGGTTCGCGTTCGCGATCCAGCGCCGCGGCGTGACGCCGTTCGTCTTGTTGTTGAAGCGCTCCGGCCAGATCGCGTGGAAGTCGGGCAGCACGCGCTTCACGAGCAGGTCCGAGTGGAGGCGCGACACGCCGTTCACCGAGTGGCTCGCGAAGACCGCGAGGTGCATCATCCGCACCTGCTTCTCGTGGTTCTCCTCGACGAGCGACATGCGGCGCTTCTTGTCGGCGTCGCCCGGATGCCGGCGCTCGACTTCTGCGAGCAGGCGGTCGTTCGCCTCGAAGATCAATTGCAGGTGCCGCGGCACTACCTTCTCCATCAGCGACACCGGCCACTTCTCCGCGGCCTCGGGCAGGAGCGTGTGGTTCGTGTACGCCATCGTGCGGCGCGTGATGTCGAGCGCTTCGTCGATCGAGAAGCCGTGCAGGTCGACGAGGATGCGCATCAACTCGGCGATCGCCAGCGTGGGGTGCGTGTCGTTCAGCTGGATCGCCGCGCGCTCGGGCAGTCGGCGCAGGTCGTCGGGGCGCGCGCCGTTTCGCCGCACGATGTCCTGCAGGGCGCACGCGACGAAGAAGTACTCCTGGATCAGGCGAAGTTCGCGGCCGGCGGCGCTCGAGTCGGAGGGGTAGAGCACCTTCGACACGCGCTCCGACTGGATCTTCTGCTCGACGGCGCGCACGTAGTCGCCGGAGTTGAAGATGTCCATGTCGAACTCGTCCGACGAGCGCGCCGCGAACAGCCGCAGCACGTTCACCGTGCGGCCGTCGTCGCCGACGATGGGGAAGTCGGACGGCACGCCGACGATCTCGCGCGCGTCGACCCACTTCTTCACGGACTTGCCGTTCACGCTGGCGTCGACGACGCGTCCGTACACCGGCACGGGGTGCGCGAGGTCGGGCCGAACGAGCAGCCACGGGTTGCCCGGCGTGCGCCACGCATCCGGGAACTCCTCCTGCCAGCCGTCCTGGAACACCTGGCGGAACAGTCCGAACTCGTAGTTGATGCCGTAGCCGATCGCGGCGATGCCGAGCGTCGCCATCGAGTCGAGGTAGCAGGCGGCGAGTCGGCCGAGCCCGCCGTTGCCGAGCGCGGGGTCCGGCTCGAGTTCTTCGAGCGCCGACAACTCGATGCCGAGGTCCTGGAGCGCGGCTTCCGCCTCGGCCTTCATGCCGAGGTTCAGGAGGTTGTTCGAGAGCGCGCGTCCCGCGAGGAACTCCAGCGAGAGGTAGTACACGCGCTTCAGGTCCTGCTCGCGCGCGCGACGCTCGGTGGCGATCATGCGCTCGATGATCTTCTCGCGCGCGGCGAGCGTCGCCGCGATGAACTTCTCGCGTGGAGTCAGCTCGTGCCAGTCGCGGCCGAGCGTGTAGCGCGCGTAGCGGAGGATCGAGTCGCGCAGCGGGCCGCCGCCCGCGGAACTCACAGTGGATTCGGTCATCGCGCGGTCGTCGCGGCCGCCGGCGCCGCACGCGTCTCGATGCGACGCGCGAGCTGGTACATCGCGAAGCCGGCCGCGACTCCGGCCGCGACGTCGAGCAGCCAGTGGAAGCCGAGATAGAAGGTGGAAGCGACGACGGCGGAGCCGGAGATCAGGACCGCGCGCTCGAACGCCGGGCGTCCGAAGCCGCGCGCGACGAGCATCAGCGAGACGGTGAGCGAGGTGTGGAACGAGGGAAAGCAGTTATCGATGCCGCTCATCGGCCGCACCAGGTCGATCAACCACGGATGCACGTGCAGGTCCATCAGCGGGA
>CAZOLL010000712.1:0-2270 GCA_964580365.1 uncultured Phycisphaeraceae bacterium | reverse complement strand
CGCGGCGAGGGTGTTCAGCGCCGCGCCCTCGCCGGTCACGAGGTCGACGCGGGGCGGCGCGCGGAAGTCACGCAGGTCGCCGCGGATCGCGGTCCCGCGGACGCCTTCCTCGCGCGCACGCCGGCGGACGCGCGCGAGGAACGGCGCGGCGACGTCGACCGCGAACGACTCGACGCCCGCGCGCGCGAAGGACAGCGCGGTGTCGCCGCTGCCGCACGCGAGGTCGAGCGCGCTTTCGATCGGACCGACGCCCTCGAGCATCCGCGCGCGCGCCGTTGCGTTCATCATCGGCACGCCGGGAACCAGGACGTCGTAGTGCTCGGCGAGCAGCGTCCACGGCCGGTTCGTCGCTTTCGGCATCGCGGTATCAGAGGGGTCTCGCGCGAACCCGTCCAGCGCGCGCCGGCGCGTGCGGTCCACGCACGAAATCGTCGCGATTCGTGTCGCGCCGCGCGTCGCTATCCTCGCGGCGTGGGCAACAAGAAGAAGTCGCGGCGTCCGCCGCCCGGGTCGGCCCCCGGCGTCCTCACCATCGACCCGACCGCCGTGAAGTCCGTGATCCGCGTGCTCTCCTACGGGCCCGCAGGGTACGTCGAACGAACGCTGGCCGCGCTCGGCGAGCTCGACGGCCTCTGCGGCGTCCACCCGGTCACCTGGGTCAACGTCGACGGGCTCGGCGACAACGCGGTGCTCGCCGAGCTGGCGCGCATCTACCACCTCCATCCGCTCGCGGTCGCCGACGTCGCGAACGTCCCGCAGCGCGCGAAGGTCGAGGTGTACGGCGATCAGTTGTTCATCGTGTCTCGGATGATCGAGCGCCGTGCGAGCCTCGAGGCCGAGCAGCTCAGCATCTTCGTCGGGAAGAACTTCGTCCTCACCTTCCAGGAGACGCACGGCGACTGCTTCGACCCGATCCGCGCGCGGATCCGCGGCGGTTCGGGGCGCATTCGCGGCGCGGGACCGGACTACCTCGCCTGGGCGCTGCTCGATGCGGTGGTCGACTACTACTTCCCGGTTCTCGAGGCCTACAGCGAGCGCCTCGAGGTTCTGGAAGACAAGCTGCTCGCGCGGCCCGACCCCGATCTCGTCGCGAAGATCCACCGCGTGCGGCGCGACCTCCTGATGATGCGCCGCTCGATCTGGCCGATGCGCGAAGCGATCGGCGTGCTGTACCGCGACCCGCTGCCGCTGATCGCCGACGAGACGCGCCTGTACTTCCGCGACTGCCACGACCACACCACGCAGATCATCGACCTGCTCGAGACCAACCGCGAGCTCGGCGCGGACCTGACCGAGCTCTACCTCTCGAGCATCAGCAACCGGTTGAACGAGGTGATGAAGGTGCTCGCGATCATCGCGACGATCTTCATGCCGCTCTCGTTCATCGCCGGCGTGTACGGCATGAACTTCCACGTCCTGCCCGAGCTCCACTGGCGCTACGGCTACCCGTTCGCGCTCGCGCTGATGGCGGCCACCGCCGGGTTCATGATCTGGTGGTTCTGGCGGCGCGGCTGGTTCGACGCGATCGGCTCGCACCGCGTCGCGCCCGGCGCAAAGAAGAACGACGGCGAGAGCGGCTGAGGCCGCGGGCGGCCACGACGAGTTCGGTGATCATGGCGCGGATCGACCGCGCTCGACCGCAGACGTCGCGCGACTTTCCGCGCCGCGTTCTCGCCAAGCGAAGACGAGCGCGGTGACGATCCACGCGCCGAGGACGTCGATCGTGTAGTGGACGCGGCCGACGAGCACGCTCGCGACGACGGCGAGATGCAGGAACAGCAGCGCGGCGCAGAGTCGCGGCCAGCGTCGCGTGTACAGCACGAGGAGGAACGTTGTCGCGGCGTGACCGGAGAAGAACAGGTCCTTCGTCAGCCAGATCTGCGCCGAGTCGCGGAAGAACACGGCGAACGGGTTCAGGATGCCGAGCACGGCGTGGGCGAACGTGGCGGCATCCCAGTCGAGCCGAGCGTTCACGTCTTCGCCGCGCACCGGGCCGAGTCCGGTCGCGACGATCGTGACACCGCGCACGATCGAAAGGATGCCGCACGTCACCATCAGCCGCGCGAAGCGCCGCCAGTCCAGCGCGAGCACGGCGAGCGTGCCGGGGAGCCACGCGACGATCCAGATCCAGTAGTTCCAGCGCTCGACGAGCGCGGAGTCGGGAAGGCGGTCGAGCAGCGGGTCGGCGATGGGGCGGCCGGGGCGCGATTCGTTCCACACCGCGAGCACCGTCATGATCGCGAACCCGCACCAGCGGACCAGGATCGCGG
>CAZOLL010000711.1:0-2274 GCA_964580365.1 uncultured Phycisphaeraceae bacterium | reverse complement strand
GCCGCACAGCGCGGCGATCCCGACCAGGAGCGCGAGCCCGTACGCGAGCAGCCGGATCGGCGTGAAGTAGTCGGCCAGCTCGCGGTAGTAGGACGTCGACGGGATCGCGACGAGCTCGAGGTCGAGCCGTCGCTTGCAGAAGAGGTCGAGGCGTCCGAATGCCGCCGGGTCGGCGAGCCGCACGAACACGGCCGACGCGTCGTCCCGTCGCGTCAGCCCGCGCAGCTCGGTGAGCGGCGCCCAGATCTCGGATTCGATCGTCGTCCCGGGAGCGGCGAAGGTCCCGGCGACTCGGAAACGACCGCCTTCGAATTCGATCGTCTCGCCGACGGCGAGCGCGGACGCGGGCACGCCGAGCTGCCGCGCGGCGAGTCGCCCGACCACCACCTCGCCGCTCGAAAACGGCCGTCCCTCGGTGATCGTCACGGCGTCGTGGACGGCGAACGCGCGCGGGGTGACTCCGCGGACGAACCCTGCGTGCGCAGTCGCCTCGCCCCCGACCTTCACCTTCGTCCCCATGTGGATCTCGCCGGAGACCGCGGCGACTCCGCCGCTGTTCGAGATCCCCTCCACCGACGCCTCGATCAGCTCGGGAACTCCGGCCGCGACGGTCGAGCGCACCAGGTCGCGCTCCGCGACGCTCGACAGCACGATCACCGTGTCCGCACGCGCCGCGCCGGCGAACGTCCCATCGAGCCCGCGCACGAACGCGGCCGTCGCCACGAGCAATGTCGCGACCAGCGTTGTCGTGACGCCGGTCAGGATCGTGCGCTGCGGCCGGCGCGCGAGGTTCTTGATCGCGTAGTCGACGGGGAGCGACTTCATGCGGCGCCCGCCTTCAGTGCGGCGGCCACCGGGACGCGGGCCGAGCGGATCGCCGGGTAGAGACCGGCGAGGACGCCAGCGACCGCCGCGACCAGAACGCCGCCGAGGAACAGCGATGGCGACAGGTCGGCGCTGATCGACACGCCTTCCGACGCGATCGACAGCCGCGAGCCGCGCACGATGAGCGCGGCTAGCGCCGCGCCCAGCACGCCACCCGCCGCGGCGAGCGCGACCGACTCCGCGCAGACGAGCAGCGCGATGCCGCGCTCGCGGAAGCCGAGTGTGCGCAGGACGGCGATCTCCTTGCCGCGCTCGGACACCGCCATCAGAACGGTGTTCGCGACCAGCACGAGGATCACGAGCATCGACGCGAGACCAAGGCCGCGGGCGAACGAGAGGATCTCCCGGAGGTCGCGCGTCGCGCCCTCGAGGTAGAGCACGCGCGGCCGCGTGTCGGTCGGCGCCTCGTCGGAGCGGAACGCGGCGTCGATCTCCGCGGCGATCGCCTCCGCCCGCGACGCGTCGGCGACCTTCACCTCGAACTGCGTGACGGTGCCGAGCTGGTTCACCGGACCCGAGCGCTGCAGGTACTCGAGGTGCGTGAGGATCGTGTTCTCCGCGACCGGATCGTTCGACCGGAACACGCCGTCGACCTTCACGTCGATCTTCCCGAACCGGAAGCGGTCGCCGACGCCGACGCTTCGCCGCGCGGCGAACGCGGCGCCGACCAGGGCGCCGTCCTTCTCCGCACGGAACCGCGCGACGTCGCCGTTCACCACGTCGATGTCCCGCGCGTCGAACATCCGGTCGACCGGCGCGCCGTGGAACGTGACGACGTCGAGGCTCGCGCGGCAGTTCGAGAGCCACACCTTCACGGGAAGCACGTGCGTGACCCCATCGATCTGCGCGATGCGCGCCGCGTAGCGCTCGGGCAGGAGCGAGGTCTGCGGGCAGTATCGGTTCTGCCGGTACACCACCAGCGAGCGCGCCGTGTCGCCCGCCGCGAACGCCGCGTCGACGCCCCGCGACAGGCCGTGGACCAGCAGCAGGAGGACGAGCGCCGACGCGACGCCGACGATCGTGAACGCCGTCCGCAACGGACGCCGCCCGAGATTGCGCAGGACGAGCTTGCCCGCCTTCATCGCACAGCCTCCGACCGCTCGGTGAGCGCGCCCTTGTCGAGGTGGAAGCGCCGGGTACCGAACGCGGCGGCGCGTGGGTCGTGCGTCACCATCACGACGGTCTTGCCCCGCTCGCGATTGAGGCGCGACAACAGCTCCAGCACCGCGTCCGCGGACTCGTGGTCGAGGTTCCCCGTCGGCTCGTCGGCGACGATCAGCGGCGGGTCCGCGACGATCGCGCGCGCGATCGCGAACCCTAGCTCCTGGCCGCCGGAGTGCGGCCGAGGCAGAAGGGGGGCGCGGTCGGCGAGACCGACCGCCACCCGCG
>CAZOLL010000710.1:0-2274 GCA_964580365.1 uncultured Phycisphaeraceae bacterium | reverse complement strand
GCGACCACAAGGACCTGATCGACGTCGGCGCCTACGAGACCGGTGCGGACCCCGAAGTCGACGAGGCGATCGCGCGCAACGCGCGGCTCGAGGAGTTCCTCGCGCAGGACTTGGCCGGCGCGAGCAAGCTGCCCATGACGCTCGAAGCGATGCAGCGCGCTGCGGCGGGACCGATCCCGAACGGCGCCGCCGGAGGACGCGGATGATCCGCTCTCGCAAACAGGCCATCGCGCGGCTGCTCGAGCTGCGCAAGAACGAAGAGACCGCGAAGCGTCGCGAACTCGGCGCCGCCGTCACGCGGCTCGCCGCCGCCGACGCCGCGGAGGTCGCGTCGCGCCGCGCGCTCGAGTCGAGCCTCGAAGCGCAGCGCTCGTTGCTCGCGGAGACGTCGTTCGATTCCGCGCGGGTGCGCCGCGCGGTGGTCGACGTGACGGACCACGAGCACGCCTGGAAGAAGAAGGACAAGGAGCGGATCGCCGCGTCGGAACGTCGCGACCGCGCCGAGGCGGAGTACCGGGCGGCGCGTTCCAAGACCGAGGCGCTCGCGCGCCTGATCCAGCGCCGTCTCGAGGCGGAGCGCGTTGCCGAAGCGCGCGCCGAGCAGCGCTCGATCGACGCGGTGGCGCTCGCGCGCCATGTGCGGACCGACGATGCGCTGGGCATCCGCGCCCACCGAACCGAAGAGACCGACGACGAACGAACTGACGAAGGAGTCCATCCATGAGCGACGCGAAGAACGAGTCCACGGGCGCCTCGGCGCCGAAGAAGTCGTCGGGCGGCCTCGCGCGCGCCCTGATCCTCCTCGCGGGAGCCATCGTGCTGTTCGTCGCCGGCCTGGCCGGGACGCTCGGCATGCGGGGCAAGCTGAACGCCGAGTACCTCGGCACGTTGCTCGGCAAGGCGCCCGAGTCGAAGGAAGGGGACGAGCCCGCCGCGGACCACGCCGCCGCACTTTCGCCGCGCAAGCCGGTCGACGGTGCGACCGCGCCCAGCGCGTCGCACGAGACTTCGGCCGGGTCGCGCGACAGCCGGTCGACGTCGGACAGCGGCAGCCGCAAGCCCGCGTTCGCGTCGCTCTCGCTCCCGTCGCCGTTCTCGTCCGAGGAGACGACCGAGTTGTTCGAAGAGCTGGAGTCGAAGCGCGCGGAGCTGCGCGACAAGCTCGCCAGCGTCGAGCGCCAGCAGAAAGACCTCGACCTCGTTCGCGCCGACATGAGCCGTCGCTGGGACGAGCTGAACCACCGCGAGGAGCAGCTCGAGGAGCGTGAGAAGTCGTTGGTCGCCGAGCGCGGCGAGCTCGACTCGCGCTCGGTGCACATGAAGGAAGCGGAGCTCTCGAACTTCAAGAAGCTCGCCGGCGACCTCGAGAAGATGCCCGCGGAAGCCGCGGCGAAGGTGCTCGAGCAGAGCCCGCCGGAACGCGTCGCGCAGATCCTGGTGTTCGTGAAGCCGCGCGAGGCCGGAAAGATCCTGGCCGCGCTGACGCCGACGTTTGCGGCGCAAGTCAGCGAGAAGTCCTTGCAGATCGTGAAGCCGGCGGAAGCCGTCGGCGCTTCGGAGGGCGACTGAAATGGCGGACGCGGAGAGCGAGAAAACGGCACCGGCGCAGGGCGCGGGGGGCGGCAAGAAGCGCTTCCTCGCGGTCGCCGGCGGGGCAATCGCGGTGGTGGCGATCGCCGTCGTCGTCGGCGTGATGGGTTTCCCGGACGAGTCGGCGCACCACGTCACGGAGGCGAAGCCGGTGACGAAGCCGACGCTGATCGGCCTGCCGCAGGTGGTGGTGAATCTCGCGAACAGCAAGGGACTGCGCCTGCTCCAGTGCACGACGACGATCGAGGTCACCGCCGCGGACATCCCGGCCGCGGAGTCGAGCTTCGCGCGCACGCTGCCGCGGGTGCAGGACCTCATGATCCGCCAGCTTTCGATGCTGACCGCCGAGGAGCTCGAGGGTGCCGCGAGCAAGGACCTGATCAAGCAGCGGATCACCGACGAGCTGAACCAGCGGTTGTTCGCGACCGAGGAGTTCAAGGTCACGAACCTGTTCTTCACCGAGTTCGTGCTGCAGTGAGAGGCCGATGACCACCGCCCCCGAACCCGAATCGAATCGCGCGCCCGAGGCGATCGTCGGCGGCAGCCGGCGCATGCGCGGCCGCGTGCCGTTGGTGCGCGACCGCAACTTCCGGCGTCCGACCCCGCCGTCGCGCGCGCAGCAGAGCGAGCTCACCGCGCTGTCCGCTCGCTGTGGCCAGTGGATCCAGACCTACCTCTCGAACG
>CAZOLL010000709.1:0-2276 GCA_964580365.1 uncultured Phycisphaeraceae bacterium | reverse complement strand
GCGCCGCGCCGCCGGCGACGCCGAGGACGTGAAGCAGGCGCTCGACCGCGCGCGCGCCGAAGCGGCGGCGGCCGAAGCGGCGCGCGACAAGGGGAAGCGCGGCGCCGTCGCGGGCTCGTCGGAGGAAGAGCCGCGGCTGCCCGGCGGGCTGTTCCGCGAGGAGGCGCTCGACATCCTCGAGCGGCTGCGACGCGCCGAGGCGGAGCGGCGCGAGTACGATCGCGCCGTGGCACGCGAGAGCCGCGCGAAAGACGCCGCCCGACGGGAGCGCGACTGGTGATCCGCGCCCTCCTCGTCGCGTTGGCCCTTTCTTGCTCCGCCGCGTCCGCGGCGTTTTGTGGCGACCGCGATGCGTGCACCGCGCGGCTCGACCGCACGGCGATCTCCGTCGGCGAGGACGTGCTCCTGCGCGTCGAGGTCTCGGGCGAGTGCGCCGTCGACTCGGAGTTGGCGGAACTGCCGCGCGTCGACGGGCTGTTGTTCGAGCCGAGCGGCGGGCCGGAGATCGCGGTGCGGACGCGCGGCGGGCCGGAGCACGGCACTGAGTACCTCGCGGAGTACCGCGTGCGCGTGGCGGCGCTGCGGCCCGGCGAGTTCGAGGTGCGCGGCGTCGTGGTGCGCTGCTCGACCGGAGAGGAACTCGAGGCGAACCCCGTGCGGCTGAAAGCGGTCGGCGCGGAGACCGCGCCGATGCTCCGTCTTTCGGTCACGCCGGATCGCGCGCGCGTCTGGCGCCGCCAGCCGTTCTCGGTGCGTGTGCGGTTGGAGGTCGACGCGCGGCTGATGCCGGACCTGATGGGCGGGAAGTTCGAGCTGCCGTGGCAGGACGACCTCGTGGCGCTTCCCGGTGCGCCCGAGACCGGTGTCGGTGGGCCGAGCGGGGACGTGCGGACGTTCGAGACCGGCGCCGGCAAACGGCCGATCCGGCTCGGATCGGCGGGCAAGAACAGCGGCGCGTTCGAGTGCGTGCGCTGGTTCGTGGCGCCGGAAGCCGGGTCGATCGACTTCTCGCGCTCGAGCTTCACGATCGGCGGGCCGCGCACGGGCGACGCGACGCGCCTGCACGCCGGTCCGGCGGTCGAGGCGCGCGCGGATGCGGCGCGTCTCGAGATCTTGCCGCTGCCCGCGCCGGCGTCCGCGGACGTCGCGCTCTCCGGCGCGGTCGTCGGCCCGGTGTCGCTCGACGTGGCCGCCGCGCGCACCGACGTGACGGTGGGCGAGCCGCTCGCGGTGACGATCCGCGTCGCGTCGCCGTCGCCGACCTCGTCGTGCCTCGCGCTCGCCGAGCTCGCGATCGGGAAGTCCGTCACCGGCTTCCGGGTGTTCGAGCGACGAGAAACTTCGGCGGCGCCCGCGTCGGCGACGCGCGTCGTCGAGCTGTCGGTGAGCCCCGTCGACGCCGGCGTTTCGAGCTTTCCGGCACTCGCGCTCGACTGGTTCGATCCGGATCGCGGTGCGTGGAGCCGTGCGGAGTCCGCGCCCGTCGCGTTGTCGGTGAAGCCGCACCCGGGCGGCGTCGACCTCGCGGATGCGCGCGAGAACCGGCCGGCGGACGAAGAGGGCGCCGGCGAGGCGCTGGTCGTCGGCGCGATGATCGGGCTCGTGCTCTGCGTCGCGGCGGCGATCGCGTTCGCGGTGCGAAAGGCCGAGCGCGCGACCCCGCGTCTCGCGGAGACGGCGCTCTCGACGTTCGAGCGCGAGCTCGGCGCGGCGCCGCAGAACGACACGCTCGCGGCGGCGCGGGCGTTCGCGCGGTTCATCGCCGCGGTGAGCGGAGGCGGCGCGGGCGATGCGTTCGGCGCCGACGTCGCGACGCGGCTCGCCGAGCGCGGCGTCCCGAAAGACGTCGTCGGCGCCGTGAGCGACTATTTCGAGAGGGTCGAGGCCGCCGCGTTCTCGCGCGGAGGAGCCGCACCGGCGACGCCGCGCGCGGAGCTCCTGCGTCTCGCGCGCGCGATCAACGGCCAGACGGGCTGAGCGTCAGTCTCGGCCGCCGCCGGTCATCTGCATCAGGAACTCGGCGTTCGAGCGGGTCTTCTTCATCTTGTCGATGAGGAGCTCCATCGCGTCGACCGGGTTCATCTCGTTCAGCACCTTGCGCAGGATCCAGACCAGCTTCAGCTCCTCGGGGGAGAACAGCAGGTCTTCCTTGCGCGTGCCGGAGCGGTTGATGTCGATCGCCGGCCAGACGCGCTTGTCGGCCAGGCGGCGGTCGAGGTGGAGCTCCATGTTGCCGGTGCCCTTGAACTCCTCGAAGATCACCTCGTCCATGCGCG
>CAZOLL010000708.1:0-2283 GCA_964580365.1 uncultured Phycisphaeraceae bacterium | reverse complement strand
GATTCCGCGCGCCGCGGTCGACTGAGCGCGCCGATTCCCGTCCCTCGGGCTCGGGTTCTCGAGACTCGCCGCCCAACGCCCTTCCCTCACCTGGCGTAATCCCCGCCATGGCGCCCACTCCCACCGCTCCCGCCTCCCGCCTCCGCCGCCTGTGGAACGAATGGCTGCGGCCGATCCTCGTCGTGCTCGTCCTGCTCGGCTCGTTCCGCTCGGCGGTCGCCGACTGGAACGACGTGCCGACGGGGTCGATGCGGCCCACGATCCTCGAGGGCGACCGCATCTTCATCGACAAGACGGCCTACGACTGGCGGGTTCCGTTCCTCGGCTGGTCGATGGCGCACCGGAAGGACCCGGAGCGCGGCGAGATCGTCATCTTCCCGTCGCCGCGGGACGGCATCCGGCTGGTGAAGCGCGTGATCGGCTTGCCGGGCGACGTCGTCCAAGTGCGGAACGGGCGGCTGCTCGTGAACGGGAGCGCGCTCGAGTACCGGCTGCTCGAGAAGAGCGGCAAGCCGACGCTCGAGGAGACGCTGAACGGACACGCGCACGCGGTCATCACCGGCAGCTCGTTCGCGGGGCTCGCCGACTTCGGGCCGTACACCGTGCCCGAGGGCCGCTACTTCATGATGGGCGACAACCGCGACAACAGCCTCGACTCGCGCGTTTTCGGGGCCGTTTCGCGCGAGAGCATCCAGGGCCGCGCGCTCGGCGTCGCGGTCAGCGTCGACCCGGACAACTGGTACCGGCCGCGCTTCGACCGCTGGTTCCGCCCGCTCGACTGAGAGCCTGCGAAGAAATCCCGCGCGGCATTCGACCGGCTGCGAGCACCGATCGCGGCGTCGCTCCTCGTCACAATGTCTCTACTCGACATTCCTCCTCGTCGCTCCTTGCGCTCGCCGCTCTCGCTCGGTCTCGGTGCTCGCGGGGGATTTCTTCACAGGCTCTGATCACTGCCGCCGCTCCGGCTGCCACGGGTCCACCGTCGCCGGTGGCAGGAGCTGCTCGGGGCGCGCGAGCAGGAGCGGCGCGACCTCGCGCGCCACGATGCAGAGAAGGCGCGCTTCCGGGTTCCACACCGGAACGGTTCCGTCCGCGCGCGCGGCGCCGATCACGACCACGGTCGGCGCGCCCTCCTTCGGCAGGAAGGTGACGCGCCCCGCCGGCGCCTCGGGCGGCGGGTTCTTTCTCGCATCGTCGAGCGCCTTCCACTCCGCGCGCTGCCACCACGCGAGGTAGTCGAACGCGATGTTCGGCACGCACTCCGCCTCGGCCTGACCGTCGCGCTCCATGAGGAAGCGTCGCTTCGGCGGCTCGGGCGTCGGCGGCTGGGTCGGGTCGCGCGGGATCTCCTCCATCCGCAGCGTGAACGCCGGCTCGCCGCCGCGCTCGACGCGCACGCGGTGCAGCATGCGCGCACGGCTCGGGAAGCTCTTCGGCAGGATCTCCGGGTCGAGCAGCGGCGGACGATCGCGCGGACCTTCGAGCGCGGCCCACGGATCGCGGTCGATCGCCCACACCGCGTTCGAGCCGGTCATCCTCACGTAGCCACCGTCTTTCGTGTCGAAGCGCGAGCCGAGCTCCACCGAGAGCTGCACGTCCTGCCGCGGATCGGCGCCGAGGTTCGGGCCGTGGAAGAGAACCGTGACGCGGTTCTTGGCGCCGAGTCCGAACGCGGCTTCGTGCGCGGCGTCATCGCTGTGCACCGCGCCCTGCGCCTCGACGAGCGACGAGATGAGTCCGCCCCCGCCGTCGAGCCGGTCGCTCGACGCGACCGCGTCGAAGTACGCCGGACAGCGCCAGATCGAGTTCTCGCGCACGTAGAGCACGTCGTTTCCCGCCGGGTCGACCAACCGCAGTCCCGCGACGCGCAGCTTCTCGCGCTGCTCGGGCGCGACGAAGCGGCCGATGCGCCGGTCGCTCGACAAACGCGCGGCGCGCGACCGCTCGACCTTCGCGTCGAGCGCGAGCGCTCCCGCCGCGACCGCCGCCGCGACGCACCACGCGACCCACGGGGCTCGCGCGCTCACGGGCGGCCTCCCGCTCCGAACAACGCGCGGCCGAGCGCGACGAGAGCGAGCACGGCGGGCAGGAACGCGAGCGCGGCGATGCGCCAGAACCCGCGCGTCTCGTCGCTCGGCGCCTCGAAGCCGCGTTGGACGGCGCGGTGCGTCAGCACCTCGGCGAGGCCGGGCTCGAGGGCCAGCGAGCCGACCGCATTCAACAAGAGCTGGTCCGCGCGGAACCTCGGCCTCAGCTGCGTGAGCCAGTCGTCCTTGAACGGCT
>CAZOLL010000707.1:0-2288 GCA_964580365.1 uncultured Phycisphaeraceae bacterium | reverse complement strand
CACCGCGATCACGACGCGATGCGCGCGGATCTCGCGGCGTTCCTCCGAGCCCTGTCGCGCAGAGCGGACGCGAACTGATCGACGGTGGACCCCGCCTCCCGTCCCGCGGGTTCTTGGGTCGGATTCGGCCCAGTCATCGAGAGACGAGATTCGAGCCGCAAACTTGGCCGCCTCCCGCGTCGCGCGCTCCTATCGTGTGCGCACTGTCGACTGGGAGGCTCCGCATCGTGAACGTCGCTCTGCTTCTCCGCCGTTCTTCTCTGCTGCTCGCGCTCTCGGCCGCGCTGCCCGCGTGCACCGTGCTCCTCCCCGGTGGAGCGTCGGTCGACTCCGGCGGTCCGGACGAAGACGCGGCGTTCGAGCGCCAGGTCGCGCAGGAGCGCCTCGTGATCGCCCAGCTCGAGCAGCAGGTCGCCATCGCCGACTCCGACACCGACCTCGTCAAGGCCGAGCGCGAGCTCGCGCTCGCCGAGGGCGAGCTCACCCACTTCGACCAGGTCGAAGCCCCGAAGAAGCGCGCCGAGGAACAGACCTCGTTGAAGGAGAGCGAGGACGAACTCTTCGAGGCCGAGGAAGAGCTGAAGCAGCTCGAGATGCTCTACGCGGAAGAAGATCTCGCGGACAAGACGCGTGAGATCGTGATCCAGCGCAGCAAGCGAAAGATCGAGCGCGCGAAGGAGAAGCTCGCGATCAGCCGCGTCGAGCTCGAGTCGCTGGAGAAGCACGAGCTGGTGGTCGAGCGCGCGAAGCTCGAGCACGACCTCGACGAGAAGCGCCGCGCGCTCGAGAGCACCAAGAAGAAGAACGCGATCACCGCTCTCGAGAAGGCGATCTCGCTGCGCGAAGCCGAGCGCGCCGCGAAGAAGGGCAAGTCGGAAGGCGCGGACAAGGACGTCGCCGAGAACGCGGACGACGACCCGGAAGGCTGCTGCGGCGCGTGCGACGACGCAGCCGATGACGAGGGCGACGACGAAGGCGACGACGAGGCGCAAGGCGGCACGCGGTGATCCTCGCCGCGGTCCTCTGGCTCGCGGCCGTCGCACCCCCGCCGACTGCCGGCCCGAGCGACGAACAGACGCGCGCGTGGATCGAGCGCGGCCTCTCGTACATCCGCTCGAAGCAGGGCAAAGACGGCGGCTTCGGCTCGCCGAGCAACTCGCTGCTCACGGACGTGTGGGAGAACCCGGAGTCGCACCGTTCGTGGAAGGTCGCGACCACCGCGATCGTCGCGATGCTCCTGCTCGACCACGGCGGCGACGAGAACCGCGCCGTCGCCGAGCGCGCTCTCGACTTCGTCGCCGCGAACTGCGACCTGAAGCGGCCGAGCGACTGGGACACCGACGACGCCTGGGGGCTGGTGTACGGGCTCGAGGGCGTCGCCCACGCGCTCGCGCCTCCGCACTCGATCGGCGGTGAGCGCGGCGATCGGCTGCGCGCCGCGGGAAAGAGCTTCCTCGCGCGGCTCGCGCGCCGGCAGTCGCCCCGCGGCGGGTTCGGCTACTACGCCGACGCGGAAGCGGCCTGGCGCTCCGAGTGGGCCACCACGTTCACCACCTCGAACGCGATCCTCGCGATGGTGAAGGCGCGCGCCGCCGGTCTTCAGTTCGACCCGAAGATGCTCGACGCCGCGGTGAGAGCGGTCGCCCGCTGCCGCACGCCGTCGGGCGCGTTCACGTACGACGTGCAGCCGATCGCCGCGCCCGAGTCGCTCGAGAACATCAACCACGTGCAGGGCTCGCTCGGCCGCATCCAGGTGTGCAACTTCGCGCTCTTCACCGCGGGGCACGAAGTGCCGGAGGCCACGCGCGTCCAAGGGCTCGAGCTGTTCTTCCGCGAGCACCGCTTCCTCGAATGCGCCCGCATGCGGCCGATCCCGCACGAGGCGTACTACCGCAACGCCGCCTACTTCTTCTGCTACGGCCACGCCTACGCGGGCGAGGTCCTCGCCACGCTGCCGTCCGCCGAGCGCGCGCGCTTCGTGCCGCAACTGCGCGCGGCGATCGGCAAGGTGCTGCTCGCGGACGGCTCGACGTGGGACACGCCCTTCTCGAACTACGCCCACGTCTACGCCACCGCGTTCGTCGTCCGCGCGCTCGATCGGACGCTGGTTCCTTCGCCGAACTGACGGGGGCGGACGCGGGGTGCGCTGGCGGCGGAGAACACGAAGCACACGAAGGAGGCACGAAGAGCGCCCTGACCGACGGACGCGGGCTGTGGCGTCGACGCGGGGGCGCCGGACTTCGTCCGGCGGTTTCCGTGGAGAGGCTCCCGCGCACGAGAGCCTTTCA
>CAZOLL010000706.1:0-2290 GCA_964580365.1 uncultured Phycisphaeraceae bacterium | reverse complement strand
AAGGACTACGGCAAGCGCGCCGACCTCCTGTGGTTCGCACTCTCGAAGGGGCTGTCGTGCCCCGTCGGCTCCGTACTCGTCGGCGACAGGGCGGTCATCGAGCGCGGGCGCAAGGTGCGCAAGCTGCTCGGCGGCGGCATGCGCCAGGCCGGAGTGCTCGCCGCGTGCGGAATCATCGCGCTCGAGTCGATGATCGACCGGCTCGCCGAGGACCACGCGCGCGCGGCGCGGATCGCGCGCGCGGCCGAAGGGCTGCCGCACGTCACGGTCGACGTCGCGGCGACGCGCACCAACATCGCGATGCTCGTGCTCGACGGCGTGATCGCCGCCGAGGTCGCCGCGCGCCTGAAGGCGGAGCGCGTCCTGTCCACACCGCTGCCGGGCAACCGGCTGCGGTTCGTCACCCACCGCGAGGTCGGCGACGCCGACGTGGAGCGCGCGATCGCGGCACTCGGCGCCGCGCTCGTGTGACGTTCGAGGAGAGAATCGTGTCGATCTTCAAGGCCTACGACATCCGCGGCGTCTACGGGACGGAGGTCACGCTTCCGCTCGCCGAGGCGATCGGCGCCGCGTTCACCCGCTTCGTGAAAGGGCGGCGCCTCGTCGTGTCGAACGACATGCGCGCGTCGAGCCCCGACGTGAAGGCCGCCGTGATCCGAGGGATGACCGGGCAGGGCGCCGACGTCGTCGACGTCGGCCTCGCCGAGACGCCGATGACCTACTTCGCCGTGGGCCACCTCGGCGTCGACGGCGGCATCGCGGTGACCGCGTCGCACAACCCGTCGAAGTACACGGGCTTCAAAATGGTGCGCGAGCAGTCGATCCCGCTCTCGGGCGACACGGGCATCAAGGACATCGAGCGCATGGTCGCCGCGGGTTTTCCGGCCGGCGACGGCCGTAGCGGCAAGGCCGAGACGCGCGACGTGACGAAGGAGTACATCGCGCACGTCGCGAAGTTTGCGAAGCCGTGGCGGCCGATGAAGCTCGTCGTCGACTTCGCGAACGGGATGGGCGGGCACCTCCTGCCGGGATACCTGAAGTCCACCGCGCTCTCGTGCGACTTCCTCTACCCCGAGCTCGACGGCAACTTCCCGAACCACGAGGCGAACCCGCTGAAGGACGCGAACATCGCGGAGCTGTCGGCGCGCGTCGTGAAGTCCGGCGCGCACCTCGGCGCCTCGTTCGACGGCGACGCGGACCGTTGCGCGTTCGTCGACGAGAAGGGCCGCCGCGTGCCGTCCGACATCATCACCGCGCTGATCGCGCGCTCGCTCGTGCCGGGCGAGCCGGGCACGTCGGTCGTCTACGACCTGCGTTCGAGCCGCGTGGTGCCCGAGGAGATCACGCGCCTCGGCGGCAAGCCGCTGCGCGAGCGTGTCGGACACTCGTTCATGAAGGCGACGCTGCGCAAGGCCGGTGGGAAGTTCGGCGGCGAGCTCTCGGGCCACTTCTACTTCCGCGAGAACTGGTACTCCGACTCCGGGATCATCGCGCTCATCGAGGTGCTGAACATCCTCTCCGCCGACCCGCGGCCGTTCAGCGAGGTGGTGCGCGAGCTGCGCAAGTACCGGTCGACCGGCGAGATCAACTTCGAGGTGGCGGACCCCGACGCCGTGATCCGCGCGATCCGTGACAAGTGGCGGAGCGGGAAGATCGACGACCTCGACGGGATCACCGTGCAGTACCCGGAGTGGTGGTTCAACGTGCGGAAGTCGAACACGGAGCCGCTGCTCCGCTTGAACCTCGAAGCGAACGACGAGCGCTTGTTCGCGGAGAAGAAGGCCGAGGTGCTCGCGTTCCTCGGCAAGCCGAGCGAGCACTGACGGGCGTCGCGACTCCAGGCGGACTCAGAGCTGCGTGAACAGCTCGTGCAGGAAGTCGCTCACGATCGTGTAGTTCGAGTCGCACGACAGGCGTGAGATCGCGCGCACGTCGCGCTGCTCGCCGAGCAGGCCGAGGCCGGTGACCGCGTAGCCTCGCACGTAGGCGGGCTCGGCGGTCTGCGCGACGACCGCGGACAGCGGCGTCATCGCCGTGCGATCGCCGATCAGGCCGAGCGCGAACAGCAGGCTCGAGCGAACGAACTCATTCTTCTCGGTGCCCACGCGCTCCGCGAGCAGCGGCTCCGCCGAGCGATCGCCGAGGAGGCCGAGCGCGGACGCGGTGTTCGGGATCAGCTCGACGTCGATCGCCGACTTGAAGACGTCCTTCAACTCGGGAATCGCTTCGACGTCGCCGACCATGCCCAGCGCGAGCGCGAAGTAGCCCTTCGTCACCGGCTCGGCCTCGG
>CAZOLL010000705.1:0-2299 GCA_964580365.1 uncultured Phycisphaeraceae bacterium | reverse complement strand
GCATCCTGCCGGAGGCGCTCCTGTTCGACGTGTCGGCGCGCGAGGCCGTGCACACGCGCGCGTTCGAGGACGGGCTGTTCTACCTGCAGGACGAGGCCGCGATGAAAGTCGCGCCCGCGCTCGACCCACAGCCCGGCGAGCGCATCCTCGATCTGTGCGCCGCGCCCGGCGGCAAGGCGTCGCACCTCGCGGAACTGACCGGCGATCAGGCGACGATCGTCGCGACCGATCGCGACCCGACACGCATCGCGTGGGTCGACGAGAACTGCAAGCGGCTCGGCATCAAGAGCGTCACGCCCCTCGCGTTCGACCTGCTCGAGCACAAAGCCGACGAGCCGCTACCGGAACCGCTGCGCACTCGCTTCGACGCGGTCTTGCTCGACGTCCCGTGCTCGAACACCGGCGTGCTCGCGCGGCGACCGGAAGTTCGCTGGCGCGTCACCGAGCCGGCCATCGTCCGGCTCGCCGAGAACGCGCGCCGCATGCTCGCCGCGTCGGTGCCGCTCGTGCGCCACGGCGGGCGGATCGTGTTCTCGACGTGCAGCCTCGAGAGCGAGGAGAACGAGGGCGCGGTCGAGCGCGTGCTGGTCGCGAACCCGAGCCTGATCCTCGTGCGCCAGGCCGAGACGCTGCCGAGCCAGAACGGCCCGGATGGCGGCTTCCTCGCGGTGTTCGACGTCGGCGTCTCGCGGCGCTGACCGCGATGGACCTCGCGTACAACACGAACGGCTTCGCGCACCACGCGCTCGACGACGTCCTCTCGATCCTCCACGACCTCGGGTACGCCGGCGTCGCGCTGACCCCGGACGTCCACCACCTCGATCCGTTCAAGAGCCGCGCCGCCGACGTCGAGCGCGTCCGCGCGAGGCTCGAGTCGCTGCGGATGTCGGTCGTGATCGAGTCGGGCGCGCGCTTCGTGCTCGACCCGCGGCAGAAGCACTTCCCGTCGTTGCTCACGACGCACGGCTTCGAGCGGCGGCAGGATTGGTACCGTCGGCTCGTCGACCTCGCGAAGGCGCTCGGCGCGCCGCTCGTGTCGATCTGGTCGGGTCGCCCGGAAGCCGACACGCCGAACGACGACTCTGCGCTCGCTCTTCTCGCCGAGCGGTTGAAACCCGTGCTCGATCATGCGCGCGCGGCGTCCGTCGCGATCGCGTTCGAGCCGGAGCCCGGCATGCGAGTCGAGACGCTCGCCGAGTTCCACAAGCTCGCGACCCTCATCGAGAAGGACGGGCGATCGCTCGGACTCACGATCGACGTCGGGCATCTCGCCGCGACGGAAACTCCGCCGTTCGAGAAGCACCTCAGCGAGAACGCGAAGCGCCTCGCGAACGTGCAGCTCGACGACTCGCCGCGCGGCGCGCACGAGCACCGGTTCTTCGGCGAGGGCGTGCTCGATTTCCGCGCGATCGCCGCGGAGCTTTCGCGCCTCGCGTGGCGCGGCCCGCTCGGCGTCGAGCTGTCGCGCCACTCGCACGATGCGGTCGGCACGGCTCGCCGCGCCGTCCAGTTCCTGCGGGCGCACGGGTTCTGATCGGAGCCACGCGAGAAACGCGTTGCTTCATGCGGCGGGGCCAGACCGCTATCCTCCGCGCGGAAGTCGAGGATCGTTCGGATCCGCGGCGGCGGTTGGCACCGACAGCCCGCGGGGAATGGCGGTGAGATGGTCTCCGACAATCGCGACGCGCGCGTCGCAGTGCGGATGTGCCCCACGGTCGAGGGTGAAGACGCAAGACGCGTCGTGCAGCAGCACATCACGGAAGAGACGTGCTTCGATCGGCAGCAGTGCGGCTACCACAAGTGCCATAACTGCGCGCACTTCGAGTTTGCGCGCGTGAAGCGCGACTTCGTCCGCATGCCGAGGGAGTGACGGCTACCGAGCAGGGCGGAGGGGGCGCTCAGCGCGCGACTTGCGCGCCACGCGCGAGCGCGTGGATCTCTTCGTCCTCGAGGAGTCGAGGCGAGTTCTTGCCGGCGTCGAGGATGCGCTGCACGAGCGCATCGCTCGCGGAGTAGCCGTTCTTCTCGAGCCAGAACGCGACGTTCGAGCGCCCGCTCATCGGTCCGATGCGGATCCTCTGCTCGAGGCCGAACAGGTCGGCGGGCACGCCGCTGTACACGAGGTTCGCGAGCTTCTGGTCGCCCTTCCGAAACGCTTTCACGACCGCGGCGGCATGCACGCCGGTGGCGGTCTCGAACGCGTCCTTCCCGAACACCGGGTAGTTGTGGGGGATCTCGACCTTCACGGCATCGGCGACGGCGCGGCAGTATTCGCCGAGCGCCGAGAGATCGAGCCCCG
>CAZOLL010000704.1:0-2300 GCA_964580365.1 uncultured Phycisphaeraceae bacterium | reverse complement strand
GGCGTCCCGGGGCCGCGCGCTCGATCGCGCGCAATGCACCGGCGACGAGAGGCAAGAGCGCCGCGTTGGCGACGGTCGTCGCGAAGCGCTCGAACTCGCGGACCTCCGGCGCCACGTCCGACGACGCGCAGACCGGGACGCCGAGCGTCGCGAGCGCGCGCGCGAGCCGCCGCTCGTCGGTCGGATCGAGGAACGAATACAGGAGTCCGACCGCCACCGCTTGCGGCCGCGTCGCTCGGACCTTTCGAACGACGCGCGCGATCTCCGCGCGCGTGAGTCTCTTCGCGATCGAACCGTCCGGCTCCGCGCGCTGGACGACGCCGATGCGCCGCGCGCGCGGCACGAGCGGCTCCGGCTTCACCACGTCGAGCGCGAACAACGCGGGCCGCGCCTGCCGTCCGATCTCGATGACGTCCTCGAGTCCCGCGTTCGTGACGAAGGTCGCGCGCGCGAGCTTCTTCTCGAGCAGCGCGTTGGTCGCGACGGTGGTGCCGTAGGTGAGCGGCGCGTCGCGCGGGTCTTCGATCGCGGCGAGCCGGCGGAGGCCGTCCGCGACGGCGGCCGCGGGGTCGCCCGGCCGCGACGGCACTTTCAGCCCGACCACGCGTCCCGCGTCGACGAACACGAGGTCGGTGAACGTGCCGCCGGTGTCGACGCCGATGCGCATGGGGCGCAGAGGATAAGCACAGCTCTCGATCGCGGGCGCCACCGCGCAGCACGACGTCCGCGGTACGCCCGGCGGATACCTCGACGGACGCGCACTCGACCGCGAGCGAACCGGACCGGTAGGATGTCGCGTTTCGCGCTCCATGCCGATCTTCCTCGCCGCCGTCACCCTCGCCTACCTGCTCGGCTCGATCCCGATCGGGTTCATCGTCGCCCGCGCCCGCGGCATCGACCTGCGGAAGGTCGGCAGCGGCAACGTCGGCGCGACGAACGCGGGGCGCGCACTCGGCAAGCGCATCGGCATCGCCGTTTTCGCGGGCGACGCGCTGAAGGGACTGATCCCGACGATTCTCGCGGGATGGGTCGACGAACGGTCCGGCGTCGCGCTCTCGACCGACGGCGTGGCGCTGTCGCTCGGCGTCGCGGCCATCCTCGGCCACGTCTTCCCGGTCTGGCTCCGCTTCCAGGGCGGCAAGGGCGTCGCGACCTCGGCCGGGGTCTGCGCCGGTCTCCACTGGCAGACCGTGCTGGTCGTGATCGTCCTGTGGTATCTGGTGCTGCGCTTGACGCGGTACGTGTCGGTCGCGTCGATGGTCGCCGCGTGCGCCGCGCCATTCGCATTCGTCGCCGGGGTCGGCCTCGACGCCGCGCTCGGCGAGCGACGCGCGGTCACGGCGTTCCTCGCCGCGCTCGCGGTGTTGATCCTCGTGCTGCATCGAAAGAACATCGCTCGGCTCGTCCGCGGTCAGGAACACCGCGTCGGGACTGCGCCCTCGGGAGAGAAGACATGAGCGAACGCGTGACCGTGCTGGGTGACGGCGGGTGGGGCACGGCGCTGTCGCTCGTGCTGTCGGACCACGGCGCTGACGTGACGATGTGGAGCCACGACGCCGACTATGCCCGCGAGATGTCGCGCGGCAGGAAGAACCCGAAGTTCCTGCCCGGCGTCGAGCTGTCCCGCTCGATCCACGTGACGGCCGACCTCGCGGAGGCCACCGACGGCCGCGACATCCTGTTCTCCGCCGTGCCGACGCCTTTCCTGCCCGCGGTGCTCGCACGGCTGAAGACGGTGCACAAGGCCGGCACGCCGATCGTCTCGGCCACGAAGGGCATCGACACGCAGACGCTGAAGCGGCCGACCGAGATCCTGCGCGACGCGCTCGGCCCGGTCCCGCTCGTCGTCGTCTCCGGTCCGAGCCACGCCGAGGAAGTGTCGCGCCGCATGCCGACCACCGTGGTCGCTGCGTCCGAGGACCTCGGCCTCGCGCGCCGAGTTCAGGACCTGCTCGCGACCGAACGATTCCGCGTGTACACGCACAACGACAGCGTCGGCGTCGAGCTCGGCGGCGCGCTCAAGAACGTCGTCGCGATCGCCGCCGGCATCGTCGACGGCCTCGGCTTCGGCGACAACACGAAGGCCGCGCTGCTCACGCGCGGCATCGTCGAGATGGCGCGGCTCGGCGAGGCGTTCGGCGCGCAGCGCGTCACGTTCTTCGGCCTGTCCGGCATCGGCGACCTCATCACGTCGTGCGTCTCGCGCCACGGCCGCAACCGTCTGGTCGGCGAGCGCATCGGCCGCGGCGAGCGGCTGAACGACATCCTCGCCGGCATGCAGATGGTGGCCGAGGGCGTGA
>CAZOLL010000703.1:0-2301 GCA_964580365.1 uncultured Phycisphaeraceae bacterium | reverse complement strand
CCTTGTTTTGTTTCATGGTCTCTACAACGCTCCTACTCCATCTCGTATGCGATCACTCCACCCCCGGCCAGACGACTCCGCAGGGGACGGATTTGTGAAACGAAAAGCTCTCCCAAGCAACGCGCACGGCTACTTCATCTCTTGGCGCACGCGGCGTCCTTCGTTCGCTTGGAAGGTGCCGTCGTCTACTTGAAATTCTTCGAGCGCGTCCTTCTCGCGAAACAACCGGTTCAAGTGCGCGAACTCCGGCGGCGCCGCGGCGCTCGCGCCGAACGCGAGCCACAGGCGCTCGGCCGGGTCGTTCGCGGACTTGAGGCGCCCGTTCGCGGACGCGGCGAGCGCGTCGATGACCGCCGGTTCGACCGGAAGTCCGGCCGTGCGCGCTCGACCGAGCACGTGCAGGAGGAGGGGCAGCCGGGTCGGATCGCACGTCGCGACTTCTGGGTTCTGGAGGATCTGGCCGACGTCGAGCGCGGGCAGGAACGCGAGCACGTGCGCGAGCCGGGCGCGGGCCGCCGTCATCACCTCGGCCTTGCGAGGTGCCGCCGCCGCGTGATCTCCCGCCGCGATCGCCGCTTCCGCGGAGGCCCACAGGCGCAGGATCGCCGTCTCGAGATCGCGGGGATCGTCGTCCGTCGCCGGCTCTTCTGCGAGCGAGAGCAGGAGCGCGCGCGATGACGCGTCGAGATGCACGAGCACGTCTCCCGGCTCCAGAGCGGCGGCGGGCAGTTCGATCGCGCGCTCACCGGAGGCGACGCCCGAAACCGTTGCGACCGTCGCGAGGCGGCCGTCGCCGACCGTGAGGCGCACGCGGTGCTCGGCGTCGTTCACCTTGACCAGCAGGTCGTGGGCTCCCGGCGAGAGCGCGGCGAGCGGAAGCGCGATGTCCGCGGCGCCGTGCGAAGGCAGCTCGACGGTGCGCGCGGCGAGCGTCGTGTCGCCGTCTTTCACATCGATCGCGACCTTGGCCGCGGCGCCCGCGGTCTCCGCGACGAGCACGCGCACCGACGCGGTGTCGCCGCGCGCGAGCGCGGCAGGCGCATGGATCCGTGTCTCGATCGGCTCCGCCACGGTGATCGTCTTGACGGCGCGACCGAACGCGGACCCGCCGTGCGACACGAACGCGAACAGCCGGTAGCGGCCGGGGATCGCCGGCGCGCCGAACTCGATCTCAGTCGCTCCACCCGCGTCGCTCACGAGGTCGGGTCGCCACAGGATCGGCGCGGGATGGAACGGAAGCGGTTCGGTGGAGGAGGTGGGGCCGCGACCGCCGCCGGGCGTGATCGCGCCGCCGGCCTTGTACTTGCCGCCCGCCTTTCGAGCGGCGAAGCCGCCGGCGCCGCCGTAGCCGACCGCGTCGGCCGCCTCGGCGACGCTGCGCCGCTCGTCGACCCATTGGTTCACGTCGAGCGGACGCACCATGACGGCGGCCGTCTCGTTCAGCGCGACGCGCGCGATCTCGTCGAGCGCCGTCTGCAATGTCGGGTCGAGCGCGCTCGCCGACGACGGCGGCGCGAACGACGCGCTGTGCGCGATCGCGACGAACGACGCCGAAGGATTCGGCTCGCGCGGCTGGAGCGCCTCGAGGGGTGCTCCACTGCCGGCGACGCCGTCCCACTGGTGCGGTTCGCCGACGAGGACGAACGCGACGTCCGCACCCGCGATCGCCGATTCCCCGGCCCGCACGCCGACGCGCGCGCGAATCGACGCACCCGCGCGCACCGCGGCGGCCGGCGCGTCGAGCGTCACGTCGAGCCCGAGCGCCGGCGTCAGCGAGACCGTCGGCGACTCGACGCGCGCGCCGCGCGCGGCAACGAGCGTCAGGTGCAGCTCGCGCCATCCCGCGTCCGGGATCGGGACCGTGAATCGGTTCAGCCCCTTCGCGAGCTGCACCGCCTGCGCGGACTCGAATCCGCGCGAATGCAGCACGAGCGTCGCCGGTCCGGCGTCGAGCTCGGAGTGCACGCGCACGAGCAGCGCCTGGCCCGGCCGGGGAGTCGTCGTCTCGGGGATCAGGTGCACCGGGATGGCGTCGCCGTCGCCCGCGACGGAGATGATCGTCGATTCGCGCGCCGGCATCCCCGAGGCGTCGAGCCATTCGAGCGTGACGAACCACTCGCCGGCTCGGGCGGGCACGAACCGCCACGCGCCCTTGCCGTCGGCGCCGGTCGTGACCTTGCCCGTCGCATCCGATGCGTCACCCGGCTCGAGCGGATCGAGGCGGTGCGCACGCGCGGTCACCTCGACCGCGCGCGGCGAGCCGTCCGGAGCGGTCGCGACCAGGCGGATTTCGGTTTCCTC
>CAZOLL010000702.1:0-2303 GCA_964580365.1 uncultured Phycisphaeraceae bacterium | reverse complement strand
CGAGCCGGTCGCGGCCCCCGCCGCGCCGATCGCCGCGACGGAGAACGCGAACGCGGCGAGCACGATCACGCCGACCCTGCGCGCCGACTTCGACGGCGACGGCGTGCTCGACCAACTGACCGGCAGCTCGCTCGCGCTCGCGACCGACCCCGGCCGTCCGATCGCGGTGAAGGAGCTGGAAGCGCTGCCCTCCGGCGCGGTCGTCGTGGCCGGCGACCTGAACGGCGATCATCGCGCGGACCTTGTCGTGTTCCGTCGCGACGGCGAGTACCGCACCGGCGCGGACGTTCTCGGCTACCTCGCGTGCAAGGATGGCGACGCCGACGCGGACGCCGACGGACTCGACGTGGCGGCCGAGACGAAGGCGGGCTCCGATCCGTTCGACGCCGACACCGACCACGACGGCCTGCTCGACGGCTTCGAGGTGAAGGGCGAGGGCGCGCTCGACTTCCCCGCGCTCGGCGCGTCGCCGGTGCACAAGGACTGCTTCGTCTACGTGCAGCGCTACTTCGAGACCGACGGCGCGCTCTGCGCGCGCGAGGTCGCGCGGGTCGTGAAGACCTGGTCGGAGATGGGGAACAAGAACCCCGACGGCTCGACGGGCATCGCGCTGCATCCCGTGTGGCTGCAGCCGTTGCCGCCCGGCACGCCGGGCCGCGCGTGGTGGGACCTCGGCAACGAGTACCTGCCGAAGACGGCGCGCGGGCTCGCGCACTACATGGAGCTGAACAACGGCGGCGGCGGACAGGCGGCCGAGCTCGGCGACATGGGCGGCTGCGGCACCGGCGCGCTGTGGGCGTGCTTCCTCCACGAGTTCGGCCATCAGGTCGGCCTCTCGCACTCGGGCGGCGCGCTGCCCTTGATGTGTCCGACGTACACGTCGCTCATGAGCTACGCGTTCAGCTACGGGTTCGAGGACGACGGCAACAAGATCCACTACAGCCGGGGCGAGCTCGCCTCGCTCGTGCTGAACGAGACGAAGCTCTCCGAGCGCGTCGAGATGCCGTTCGCGAAACTCGCGTACCTCGCGAAGGGTCCGTACCGCTTCAACGTGAAGGCCGACGACGGCGCGCCCGGCGTACCCGGGGTGACGTGGGTCGACTGGAACCGCAACGGCGCGTTCGACACGGGCACCGTGCGCGCCGACGTGACCGACGTCTACGGCGCCGGCTGCGCGACGCGCTTCGGCGGGATGGGCAAGACGACGGTGGCGCCCGTGCTCGTCGAGCACGCGGGCCAACTCGTGCTTCTCACCGTGACGCGCGAGAAGCAGCTCACGCGGCGGCGCGTGCTCGGCAAGGAGAAGTTCGAGGACGCCGCGGCGGTGCGCTCGGTCGCGCCGGGCACGGTGGCCGGCGACCCGGCGGCGGTCTCGGACGGCACGCGCGTGTTCCTGTTCGTGCCGACGACGGAGGGCGTGTCGGTCCTGGTCGCGCCCACGCCCGACGCGCTCGACACCGCGACGCCCGCGGTCCTGCCGGAGTCGAAGGGGCTCGCCGTCAGCGCGACGCTCGTCGCGGGCCGTCCCCTCCTCTTGTTGTGGAAGGACGCCGACTCGCCCGTGCGCGCGCTGTTCGCGGACGACGCCGGCGGCCTGCAACCGTGCGGCGATTTCGGCGCGCTGCGCAGTGACATGGCGCCCGGCGCCGTCGAGGACCCGACGACGCACGAGCTCGCGGTCGGCGTGTGCGCGACGACGAAGGACGAGAAGGGCGAGCACCACAAATGGGTCGTGTCGCGCTTCAAGAAGAGCGACGACGGCGCGACTTGGCTCGCGACGACGTCATCCGTCGTCGGCGGCGAGACGTCCGGATGGTGCGGCAACTCGCGCCCGATGCTGCTCGTCGAGTCCGGCCCCACCGCCGCCGCCGCGGGCCGCCTGCACTTCATCGGCCGAGGCTTCACGAGCCCGATCGACGCGAATGGCTGCTTCTTCGAAGCGATCACGATCGGCGACAAGACGACGAACGACGGGTGGAGGCTGCGCCGGTGGATCGACGAGTGGACGACGACGAAGTCGCCGGTCGGCGCCTGCTTCTTCGAAAGTGACCTCGCGATCGCGTATCGATGGTTCGGCAACGTGCATGGCGACGAGGACGAGGACGTGCATGTGCTGCTCGGATGCTTCGGAATCGATCCGAGCGACATGCATGACTTCGATGACGTGAGCGCGATCGCGGATGTGGGGTTGGAGCGGTCGATCCTGTGGCGCGACGCCGCGGCGCGATGACGCGAACGCGAGGTCCGAAGTCCAACGACGGGCGCCGCGGACGCGAGGGACTTCGGCGCCGCTGGTCCTCACT
>CAZOLL010000701.1:0-2308 GCA_964580365.1 uncultured Phycisphaeraceae bacterium | reverse complement strand
AGTAGGCGCCGCCCATCGAGAAGTTGCCGGACTGGAAGCGGTTCTTCCCGGCGAGGTCGACGAACGCAGCGATGCCTCCCGGCGAGTCGGGCCACGGCGCCGACGGGTCGGCGCGAATGCCGGTCGTGTATCCCTGCGACGCGCCGTGGAAGACGTTCGGTCCCGAGTCGCCGTAGACGTCGGGCCAATGCAGATCGGCGGTGCATTGATCGTCGCCCGCGCCGTCGACCAGAGCGCCGAACCCGGTGGTCAGCGTGCTGCCCTGGCCGAACGCCCACATGTTGCGTTTGTCGTCGCCTTCCGCGTCGACGAGCAGCGCGATGCCGCCGAAGCCGAAGCCCTGGCCGTAGTCCTCCATGTCGAACTTGTCGTTGCCGGCCAAGTCGACGAGCAGCGCGCCGCCCGCGGCCGCCGCGCCCGGGGCGAAACGGTGCGAGACGTGTTCGTCGTTGCCCGAGCGGTCGACGAGCACCGCGACCCCTCCGATTGCCGCCGCGCAGTTCTCGAAGCGATCGTTGCCCTTCAGGTCGACGACGACGGAGACGAGCGGGCCCGTGCCATCGACGACGGCCGCGCGCGTCCACGCATCGTCGCCGCCGAGGTCGAGCACGAGCGACGCCGCGCCGCCGGTGTAGGTCGTCTTGCCGGGGCCGCCGAGCACGACACGGTTCTCCAGCGCGTCGCCGACGATCGTGACGACGTCGCCGCTCACTCCGTCGAGCGCGACGCCCGGCTTCTTCTGCTTCGCGAGACCCTGCAGACGCGGCCCGAACGTGTTGACGAACTCCGGCTCCGCGAAGCGACACACCACGCGCATCGCCGCAACGATCGGCTTCAAGTCCGTGCGGCGCGCGAGCGTGAGCGCGAGATTCAGGTCCTTCGCCTGGTCTTCGGTGATCTCGTTCTTCGGGAAGCAGGAGCGGTAGTAGCACTCGAGCCCCGACTGCACGAGCGCCGGCGCGCGCGACTTGTCCTCGTCGTCCCAATCGAAATAGGCGAGCGCGACGAGGCGGTTCGCGTCCGCCATCAACGCGGACGCGGCGGCGAGCAGTTCGGCGTCGACGACCAAGGGATCCGCGAGCTTCGACCAGTCGCGCTCGAGCGCGTCCGAGAGATCGGCGACCTGCTTCGCGACGTCTTCATCCTCTTCGCGCTCGGCGAGGTCGAGCCACTTCGCCGTCGCGTCGATCGCCGGCGTGATCGTCACCTGCTTCGGCTTGGCGCAGATCGGTGCGAGGTCGTCCTTCAGCTCCTGCGCGAGATCGAGTCCGGACCATGGCTCGGCGAGCGAGCGGCGCACGCGCGACGGCACCTTGTTCTGCATGCGGTGCTCGGCCGTGACGTTCGCGAGGTGGGACACCACTGTGTCGAGCGTCTTCGCAGCGTCTTCCGCGGTGCACAGCGAGGCGACCGCGCGACCGATCGGCGGTTGCGAAGACTCCGTTCCGAGCGCGAGCGCGACGCAGGCGACGAGCGCGGTCACGAAGAAGGGTTCGCGTCGCATCGACGTCTCCGTTCGGCGAGCGCGCAGATTATCAATCGCACCGCTACGCTGCCGCGCCATGCGCATCCACCCGCTGCTCCCGCTCTTCCCGTTCATCGCGATCACACTCTCCGCATGTCTCGAGCTCCCGCCGAAGCTCGAAGCGCCGGAGCGCGCGACCCTCGAAGCGTCGGCCGTCGCGACGCTCGACGATTTCCACGACGCGGCATCGAAGGCCGACTTCGCGCGCTACTTCGGCCACTTCGACCAGGACGCCGTCTTCCTCGGCACCGACGCGACGGAGCGCTGGACGCGCGCGCAGTTCGAGGAGTACGTGCGCCCCCACTTCTCCCAAGGCCACGGCTGGACGTACAAGCCGACCGAACGTCACGTGACCATCGCGAGCGACGGCCGCTACGCGTGGTTCGACGAGCGCCTCGCGAACGAGAAGTACGGCGACACGCGAGGCTCCGGTGTCCTGGTGCGCCGCGGCAAGGAGTGGAAGCTCGCGCAGTACAACCTCACCATTCCGATGCCGAATGCTCTCGCAGAGGGGTTTGTTCGAGAGATTCGATCTTCACAGAAGTAGGCGGCTGCGCGCCGCTGGCGGCGCTTTGCTGCAGCGGCCGCTGCGGGGCGTGGCGTACGCCACCGGTGCACGGGGGCTACGCGCCCCCGTGACCCCGCGCCAAAGGGGCCCAGTGGGGAAGAGCGTTCGAACGGCCCGTCCGACATGCGCGTCAGCGTCGCGACGAGTCGCTCGACGATCTCGCGCTCGAACTGGGCTGCTCGTGCCGTCCGCCCGCTTGGTTCCTTCCCCGGTGG
>CAZOLL010000700.1:0-2310 GCA_964580365.1 uncultured Phycisphaeraceae bacterium | reverse complement strand
GTCCCACCGCCTGCCCGTTCCCGCTCTCGCACTCGCCGTCCTGCTTCTCGCGGCGCGAGCTCGCGCCTCCCATCATCACCGAGAGCCGGGTCGCGACGCGGCCGAGCGCGATGCGCGCGGCCTCGAGCGAGCGGTCGCCCTCGATGTCGAGCCGGTGGATGAACGGCATCGTGAGCGCCGCGACCGCCGAGCCGTTGTGGTCGAGGATCGGGAACGAGAGGTCGTGGATGCCGCGGATGCGCGTCGACTCCATCTCGGCGAAGCCGTGCGCGAGGACCTGCGCGATCGCCTTCTCGCGGGGAGCGGCGGCGCCCGCGGAACCGGCGGAACCGGCGAGGCGGGCGGAATCGAGCTCGTCGGCGCGGGTCTCCTCGCCGCGGCGGTCGAGCAGCCGCTGGCGGTCGTCCTTCGAGCGGAACGCGAGCAGGACGTGGCCCGACGCGGTGTTCGCGAGGTCGAGCACGGAGCCGACGCGCACGGCGAAGCCGATCGGCCCGGGGCTGTCGACCTGCGCGACGATCACGCCGTGTCCCGCTTCGATCACCGTCAGGTGGACCGACTGCGACACGGCGTTCGCGAGGTCGTGCATCAGCGGGAGCGCGTGGTGCAAGAGCCGCGGCAGCGGCGGGTTCTTGTGCGCGAGCTCGAAGAGCTTCAGCGTCGCGACGTACCGGTCGCCGGGGCGGCGGATCGAGACGTAGCCGCGCTCGACGAGGCAGTTCAGCATGCGGAAGATCTCGCCGACCGTGCGCTTCAGGCTGCGCGCGATCTCGCTCTGCGTCAGACCGTCCGCGCGGTCCGCGAGCAGCTCGAGAATGTCCAAGCCTTTTTCGAGAGCGGGCGCGCGGTAGCGTTGCCCCTTGTCGCCGCCGACTTCCTTCGCACGAGCCAAAGCATTCCTCCGAGGCTGGCGTTGTAATTGCGCGCCCCGTGTTGCGCAACGTGGTGCGGTGAGTTGGTGTGCCGCGCGCGACCGAGCCGATCCACGAACGACGAGGAGCGATTGGGATGCATGCAAGGGTTCTCTGCACGTTGCTCGCCCTTTCGATCGCCGCGTGCTCCGACGATTCCGGCGCGAATCCGAGCGCGGATGGCGCGAGCGAGAAGAGCGCGGGCGCGAGCAAGCGACTCGCCGTGATCCCGAAGGGCACGACGCACGTGTTCTGGAAGTCGGTGGAGCGCGGCGCGAAGGAAGCAGGTCGCGAGCTCGGCGTCGAGGTGATCTGGAAGGGACCGCTGCAGGAGAACGACCGCGCGCAGCAGATCCAACTGGTGCAGCAGTTCCTCTCGCAACACGTCGACGGCATCGCGCTCGCGCCGCTCGACCGCGCCGCTCTGGTGCAGGTCGTCCGCGAGGCGCGCGCCGCGAACATCCCCGTGGTGATCTTCGACTCGTCGCTCGACGGCACGCCCGGCAAGGACTTCACGAGCTACGTCGCCACCGACAACCAGAAGGCCGGTGCGCTGGGCGGCGACGCGCTCGCGAGCGCGATGGGCAACCAGGGCGGCGCCGTCGTCATGCGCTACATGGTCGGCTCCGCCAGCACGACCGACCGCGAGGAAGGCTGCCTCGGCGCGCTGCGCGCGCACGCGGGCGTGAAGATCCTCGTCGACAACCGCTACTCCGGCACGACGACCGGCGAAGCGAAGTCCGAAGCGCTGAACAGCATCGACCAGCTCCGCGCCGCGCAGGGGATCTTCTGTCCCAACGAGTCATCGACGTTCGGCATGCTCCTCGCATTGCGCCAGGAAGGCCTCGTCGGCAAGGACCGCAAGGTGAAGTTCGTCGGCTTCGACTCCTCGCCGCCGCTGGTCGAAGCACTGACGACCGGCGAGATCGACGCGCTCGTGGTGCAGGATCCGCGCAAGATGGGCCGCCTGTCGGTCGAGCAATTGGTGAAAGCGCTCGACGGCAAGGAAGTCGCGCCTGTCATCGACACCGGCGCGACGCTCGTCACGCGGGAGAACATGGAGAGCGACGACGTGAAGCGGCTGTTCGAGACGGACTGATCGGCGGCGAGGTCGGAGGTCGGCGGCGGAGGACACGAAGCACACGAAGGGGAAGCGCCGCGTACGCCGGACGCCGGGCGTGCTGGGGACGCGGGGGCGCCGGACTTCGTCCGGCGGTTTCCTGCGGGAGTCTCGCGCGCACGAGAGCCTCGCCTCGGTTTGCGCACTTGGGGGAGGATTCTTTCTGACGGCTCTCGCACGCGCGAGTCTCCCGCAGGAAACTCGATCGCGCTGCGCGCGCTCGCCCCCCGCTCGGGTTCTCGTCTCGTCATGCGAGACAAGGACCGGTCGGATCGGACT
>CAZOLL010000699.1:0-2334 GCA_964580365.1 uncultured Phycisphaeraceae bacterium | reverse complement strand
GGTCGATTGGTAGCGCAATAAAGAAGCACTTGACTCCTCCCCCCCCCCCCCCCCGCTGCCTACCGTCCCGCGCTCATCGACGGTCGCGTCGGACCCCTTCCGCAGCTCGATCCGATGCTGCGGCACAAGTCCGGCGACGGGGAGGAAGCGATGAGGAATTCGACTCTCGCGTTCTCGTGCGTCGTGTTCGCTGTGCTGTCGGTGAGTCCGACCGCCCCGGCCCGAGCGATGAGAACGGGCGACGCTCCGTGCGACTTGGTGAGCGAGTTCAGCGGCGGCGCGTGGGTCGGCGCGAATTGTGACAATCAGTGCGTGGGTGAGAACGATTGCCACGTCATTACCATCAAGGCGGTGTCGAGCGGCCATCAGATCAGGCTCTTCTCGTGCTCGGGATGTGACGGCTTGCCCGTGTTCTCGAGCGATTGCCACGGAACTGCCTGGTTCGATCTCACCGCGGGTACGGGTGGTGCCGACTGTGCGGGAAACTGCACCGGAACCTGCGCAGGAAACTGGAATGGGTCCGGAACCCTCTTTTGGTGCGCGTGCAATTAACTCACACATAGGGGCCAACGTGAGAACCACTCGAAACGGTGTCGTGATCGCAGCGATCCTCCTGCTTGCAATCGTGCCCTATCTCAACTCCGCATCGGTTCGCCGCGTCGATCATCCGGTCGGGACGGTGTTCGACCTCGGACGCCATGTGACATTGGATGCCAGCATCCAGCGGTTCGGCGTCACGCGGGGCAGCGTCGACGACTTCGGATCCGGCGGGTCGATGCGCTGGCACGCGGAAGAGTGGCACTCGGATTCGTTCTCCGTCGCGCCATCGGAGCTTTTGGAACTCCTCGAGAACGCGACGGTGATCGACGATTTCGTTCCAGAGACGCGTCCTGCCCTCGGGCTGCCGTTCACTGCGGGCGGTGTGTTCGACGTGATGGCAGCACCCGACGACACGTCTGCAACCGTTGCCTATCACACGCCACGCGAGCCGACCGGCACCCGAGCGTATTTCCCGATGGGACCGCTTGGGGGAGTCCCGGTCGAGTGTGGAGACTTGCGCGCCCGCATTCCTGATTCGAACGATTGCGTGGAGCTTTCGCTCGCTGATGGCGCGGACGAGTCCGCCACGATCGTCGCGATCCTCGGCGAGCACGGCGCGATTACGATCGTCGCGGGTGCGAGGAATTGACGGTGGGTCGCCCGTCTGCTGATTGCCGGTTCGGCGCAGTGGCCGCCTTCGCGATGGTGATCTGCCTCCGATCGACCGTCGCCGCTCCGCAGGATCCGGGTCATGCCGACGAAGCTCGCACGCGCAGCGACGAATCCACGAAGACGGCGCCGGCTGCGATGGCTCCGCGAGCGATCGACACCGGGATGCGTCAGCCGGCAGCTGTCGGAACGCCGGAATGGACGGAGCGGTCCGCGTGGTTCCTCAAGTTCTGCCAAGAGCAGAAGGTGACGGTTCCCGAGTGCGGGCTCGACGGCCCTGATGGCAAGATCCCACTCGAGAGTTGGCAGCGGTATCAGGAACTGCAGGCGCCCTACTGCGATGTGCTGCGCTGGGGAGTGCCGACCGTCGACAAGCAGTCCCGCGTCCGCGAGCTGATCGACAAGAACATTGCCGGCGTGACCGCTGCGCGAGCGCGGGACAAGCGCGGCGCGAGGGAAGCCTGCGACGAGTACCTTGCGATCTTGAAGGACGTGTACGGCGAACAGGTCGGACCCGGAGGCTTCGGGAACGGGACGGTCATGGGTCGCGTGCCCCTTCGCGGCATTCTCTGGCTGACGCATCCTTCCCAGCGGAAGGGCGGAGTGTCCGCGGCGGATCTGATGCGAGGCGAGAGGCCGAAAGTGGAGGCGAAGGGCGCGGACTCCGAGAAGCCTGCGGGAAATTCCGGCGCCGACCCGAAGCGAGAGGGCGAGAAGTCTTCGGGAGGCTGAAGCTCGCTGGACCGCCTTGAGGCGGCTTCGCTCGCGTTGCCGATCGAACGACGGATTCGTGGGACGACGAAATCCGCTGGTAGCCTGCGCGCCAGCATGAGCGCACCCGACTGGGCCGCCGCGACCCGGATCTTCGACGAAGTCGTCGACTTGCCGAGCTCCGAGCGCGACGCCGCGGTGCGCGCGCGCTGCGGCGGCGACGCGGAGCTCGAGTCCGCGGTGCGCGAGCTGCTCGCGGGCGACGACCGCGCCGAGTCGGGTCGCTTCCTCGCCGCGCGCGCGCCCGCGCCGTTCGCCGCCGGTTCGATCGCCGCCGGTCTCTCGGGCGCGCAACTCGGCGGCTTCCGTCTGCTGCGTCCCCTCGGCCAGGGCGGCATGGGGATGGTGTTCGAG
>CAZOLL010000698.1:0-2336 GCA_964580365.1 uncultured Phycisphaeraceae bacterium | reverse complement strand
CCCCGCAGCACAGGCTGCAAACTCCCGCAGTCTTCACACATCCCGTGAGTTATGGGCGAGGAGGGGAGGCGGGGAGTCCAGAGGGGCCCACCGGGGAGGAGATGCAGTCGGACGGCGTCCACGCCGCGCGCACCTTCCACGCCGCGAGACCGCCGTCCGATCGCCTCCTCCCCATTGGGCCCCTTTGGCGCGGGGTCTGGGGGGCGCGAAGCCCCCCAGTGCCGGTGGCGCGAGCCACGCGCGCAGCCGCCGCTGCATCCAGCGACGAAGTCGCCGCCGCGACGCGAGTCGCACCTTCTGGTTAACACCCGCCCCGCGCCGCGCCTCAAAGCCCCCATGCGAATGGACCACCTCCTGGGCAGCGCCCTGCTCGCCGCGGCGACACTGCTGACGCTCACGCAGTGCGCGCGCGAAATCGACATCCGCGACGGCGAGGTGTACCTCATCAAGATCAAAGCCGGTGGCTGAAGCGACGGCCCCAGGGTCCGTGCGACCCTGATGAAATTCGACGGCGTCGCGTCCGTGCTCTTCAACTGCCAGACCGCGACCGTCCGCATGAACGCCGGCGCGAAGCTCGACGCGCGCAAGGTCGAGTCGGCGATCACCGGCAACGAGTGGAAGTTGATCGAGATGAAGGCCGGCACGCCGCCGACGGTGCAGGTCGCGACGTTCCGCGTCGCGCGCGCAAAGACGGAAGAACGGCCCGACTTCGGCGACGTCATCGAGAAGCTCGCGTCGATCGAAGGTGCCGGCGCGACGTCGATCGACGCGCTCGGCCACGGGTACTTCACGTTGTCCGAAGGCGCGACGCTGAAGGACGACGCGCTGCGCGAGGTCGCGGAGAAGCAGGGCGCGAAGCTCGAACCGCTGGAGCGCGCGACGTGGCCTGCGCAGACCGCGCGCTACTCGGTCGTCCTCGAGCAACTCGACGTGGCGAAGGCGGAGAGCGCGTGGACGGCCGCGCGCGCCGTCGAGAAGGTGCTGTGGGCGGAGATCGATCCCGCCGGCGCGACGATCACGCTGTTCCTCGTCGAGCCGTGCTCGCAGATCGAGAAGCGCACCCGCGCGGCGCTCGAGGCCGCGGGCTTCAAGGTCGCGTCGTTCGCGGAAGCCTGACGCTCAGAACTGCGAATCGAGCACGTCGACGACCGAGCCGTTCGCGAGGTACACGCGGCCCGCCGTGTCGACGAACGCGGCCTGCGTGAACACTTCGATCGCGAAGAGTCCCGGCGACATCAGCCCCGTGTTCACCGGCATCGCGAGCGACCCGGCGAACGGCAAGACGCCGAGGTCGACGATGAACACCGGCGGCGCGGTCAAGAGCGAGCCCGAGTACGAGGTCCCGAGCAGGAACGGACGCGCGGCGATCAACACCATTACGCGGTCGCCGCCCTTGCCCGTGAACGACAACGTCGACGCGTTCGATTCGCGCACCGGCGACGTCGCGGAGTAGGAGCGCGGCATTCCCGCGATCGACACGAGGTTGCCGCTGGTGATCTGCGTCGCCGCGCCGGGCATGCCGGACGCGCAGGTGCCGGGGCCGGGGCCGCCGGCGCCGCCGGCGAGCACGCAGCCGAACTCGCCGACGATCGGCGATCCGCTGCCGAGCCGGAGGCCGATGCCGCCCGCGGACGCGGGCTGACACGCGACGACGTCGCGATGCGCGGCGCCGCCTTCGCCGCCGATCAGGTTACACGCGAGTGCGAGGAGCGAACCGGACTCGACCTGCGCACCCGCGCCGCCCGGCGTCGAATAGCAGGCCGGCAGACCGAAGCAGATCGCATCCTTCCCGCCTCCACCGGCGAACGTGCTGTGCGACGCGTTCACGCGCGCGCCGCCGTCGACGAACAACGCCGGATATCCGGCGAGGAACGGCGGCGCGGTCGGATCGCCGCCGATGTCGATGCCGGTGAGCGTGCAGCGCTGGATCACCGCGCTCGAGGCGACCACGCTCACGCCCGTCTCGGCCTGGTCGACGACGACGTCCTCGAGCCATGCGATGCCGCCGTTCGAGTTGACGTCGATCGCCGGCCGGCCACCGTGCACGCGCAGCCCGCGCAACACGACGCGCTCGACCGACGCGATGCCGGTGATCGCGATCGTCGGCGCCCCGGGCACGCCGATCACGTCGACGACCGCGCCCGCATCTGCCGTGATCGTGATCGGCTTGCCGGAGATCGAGAACCGCGAGTAGGTGCCGCTCTTGACGAGGATCACGTCGCCGGGCGCCGCGAGCGACACTGCCGTGGAGATCAACTTCGTCGTCACGCCCGGCCCACCGCTGTCGTCCACGACGATCACGCCCGCACGAGCGGGTGGGGAGCACCAAATGATCG
>CAZOLL010000697.1:0-2336 GCA_964580365.1 uncultured Phycisphaeraceae bacterium | reverse complement strand
CGGGCTGCTCGTGGGCTTCGTCGCGTTCGGCGACGACGACGCGGAGATCGGCGCTTCGGTGTCGCAAGGCGCGCGTCCCGAGCGACGGCGCATGGATGCGTCGTTCGCGTCGATCGGCGGGCTGGAGGTCGAGAAGGCGGAGTCGGCGCCGGACGCGGAAGTCGACGCGGCGGTTGCGATCGCGACTGCGGAGGACGCGATCGAGAGCGGCGAAACGCCGGCCGACGCGGGCGAGCTGCACGGCGACGGCGTGATCCAAGGCACGGTGGTCGACGCGGCGGGACGCGGCGTGGCCGGAGCGCTCGTGCGAGTCGAGCTCGCGGACACCTACCGGACGCCGGACTCCGACGTGGACTTCGGCGCGCCGAAGGAGCGAGCGCTCGACGACCTCGTCCGCGAACGGATGCGACCGCTCTTGATCGAGCGCGCGAGCCGGCGCGAAACGAAGACCGATGCCTCGGGCGCGTACCGCATCGAGGGGCTGCCGCGCCGGCCGTACACGGTGAAGGCGTTCGCGCGCGGGTACCGGCTGAGCTCTCGTTCGAAGATGCGGACCGCGACGCCCGATTCCGTTTTCAACTTCCGGGGCGTCGCGCTCGCGTCGACGCCGATCGAAGTGAAGTTGCCCGATGGACGCGTTGCCGCGTGCGCGAAGCTCGAAATCAGCGGGGACAACGTCCGGTGGGACGAGATGACGGTCGCGTGGTCTCCCGAGACACCGGACCTCGCGCTCACCGCCGGCAAGTACGGCGTCCGCGCGGTGGTCGAGAAGGACGAACTCGCCAAGAACGCTGTCGATCACGCGCTCTCATCGGAGCGAACGGAGCTCACGATCACCGAAGGCGCTCCGCACGCGCCGGTCGTCCTTCGTCTCGAATCGCGCCGCGGCATCCGCGGGCGGGTGACCTTCCCCGACGACAACGGCATCGAGAGCGGCGCGGTGGTGTGCGCCCCTTCGAGCGGCGGCGCGAGCACGAAGCCGGATCGGAACGCGGTCGACGCCCACCGCGAATGGGTCAGCCCCGAATCGGAGAGGTTCGAGTTTCTCGACCTCGCGCCGGGTCGCTGGGCGATCGGAGTCTCGCGCGACTGGAACGCTTCGATCGTTTCGAGCCGCATGGTCGAGGTTCGCGATCGAGTGGAAGAGGTCGAACTCGTTCTCGCGCCGATCTCGCAGAGCGAGTCGTTCGTCGCCCACGTCGTCGACGAGAAAGGCCAACCGGTGCCGGGAGTCTCGTTCGCAGTGCGCGAGACCAAGGGCATGGACTGGGTGTCCTCGTCCAACCCGGTGGGCGCCGACGCGGGCACGTACATCGTCATTCCGAACGGCGCTCTCGACGGGGCGATGTCGGGCGTGCAGGCGGCTTCAGCGCCACCGCTCCTGCTGCTTGCTTATGCCGAGGGCTTCGCGACCGGGTGCGTCGCTCTCGCGAGCGGGCAACGCGAGGCGACGATCACGCTGGGCTCGGGAGCGAAGCTGCGTCTTGCGGTCACGAACGTGATCGGAGGTCCGTTCGAAGGGCGCCTGCGTGCGCGGGTGCAATCGACCGGCGCGGATGGGCGCGTGTGGTGGACCGAGTGGAATCGCGTCTCGACCGACGGGACCGCGGAGCTGACCGGGCTTCCGACCCGCCGCGTGACGCTCATCGTTTCCGCCGCTCCAAGAATCGACGACTATGAGTTCGGAGTCGACGTGCTCTCGCGCACGCTCGAACTCGCATCGGGCGACAACTCCGTCACTCTTTCGGTTCCTCCGGTCCAACCGCTCCGCATGCGCATCGGCAGCGCCGACGGCGCACGCGTGACGCTGCAGCGTGACGACGCCGACACGCGGATGGAGAGCTCGGTCTCGAACGGCGTCGCCGCGTTCGACGACCTCATCGCGGGCGACTACACGGCCGTGGTCACGCGCGGCGCGGACGTGCGCGTGATGCGCGTCCGACTTCCGTGCGACCCCGACGTCGAGTTCGTCGCGGAAGCGCCGTCGCGCTGACACCGCTCGCCCTTCGGACGGATAGGATGCGCGCCTCGCGCCGCGTCCCCGGAGGAAGAGATGCTTCGCGTCATCGTCGCGCTCGTCGCGGGAGTCCTGATCGGACTTGCCATCGGTTTCCTCGCGTTCCAGGACTCGGGGACCGCGGAGGGTGCGGTCGACGTCGGCGGCGCGCCGCGGGAATCGTCGCGCTCCACCGAGCGAGGCGCGCCGGACGGGCCGTCACCGCTCGCCGCCGCGCCGAGCCGACGCATCGAGAAAGAGGAGGAAGACGCGCCGCTGCCCGAGGAGACGACGCGCGCGATCGACACGGTCCGCGAAGTCGCCAAGGCGGACGACGAAG
>CAZOLL010000696.1:0-2343 GCA_964580365.1 uncultured Phycisphaeraceae bacterium | reverse complement strand
CTGCATCGCTACGAGGGTGGTCAGCTCTTCCTCGAGACGCAGATCCTGAACGACGCGATGCGCAACGCGCCCGGGAAGGTCGAGGCGACCTGGAAGTTCACGCTGGCGGGCGAGGTCGTCGCCGAGGGCTCGCGCGAGCTGCCGGACGAAACCGGCGTCACGCAGTTCTTCGGCAAGCCGAAACTCGCGCCACGCTCCGACCTGCTGCAGTCCTACCTGCGCGGGCTGCCGTCCCCCCTGCGCATCAGCGGCGTGACGCGCGACGACGCCGATCCGAAGGAGGGCGGCGCCGACCCGAACGAGAACACGCACGCGCCCGGCTCGCCGCGCAACCGCTACGTCGCGACCGAGGCCGCCAAGTTCATCTACACGCAGGACGCGCGCTACCTCGACCGCTTGCTCGACTTCGTCGCGGCGCAGGGACGGCGGCCCTACCACCTCGGCGAGTCGAACGGCGAGCCCTTCTATCACTCGCGCTACCCCGAGGCGTACTTCGTCGAAGGGCGCCCCGAGCTGCAGACGTACCGCGAGACGTTCGGTCGCATCGTGTTCGCGCCGTCCGACACCGACGCCGGGAAGGTGAACGGCTGGGACCACGAGCACATGAACGTGGAGGAGCTGTACGCCGCGTACGTGCTGTGCGGTTCGCGCGTCGCGCGCCGCGAGATGGTGCTGATCGCCGAGCAGCTCTTGTCGACGCGCTACGTGCGCGAAGAGCGCAAGTTCCAGCACTCGGCGCGCGCGTTCGGCTGGTGCGCGCGCGCGCTCGTGCGGACGTACCAGGCGACGGGCGCGCGGCGCTACCTCGACGGCGCGCTGCGGATGACGCGCTCGGTCGACGCCCACCGCGTGAAGGACGGCCCGTACCCGGGCCTCGTCCCGCAGCAGCCGAAGAGCGACCACCTGAAGGACCAGCGCTGGGAGAGCCCGTTCATGGTCGCCGTCGCGGCGTCGACGCTCGCGCTGATGCACGAAGTCGAGCCGAACGATCCGCTCGTGATGGAGCTGCTCGAGTTCTGCGGCGACCTGCTCGTCGATCGCGGCTTCTCGGAGCAGAACGGCGGCTTCTTCTACGATTACTCGCTCGACTCCTCGACCCACGGCGGTGACGGCCGCAGCACGGACGGCGTCGCGATGTGGATCTGCTCGCCGCTCGTCGAGATCGCGACCGCGCTGCCTCCGGAGAAGGCCGAGAAGCGCAAGCGGTTCATCGCGGTGGCGCGCAAGCTGTTCGAGGCGAACCGGGAGGCCGGAGTCGCCGTGCCGTCGCACCGCGAGTTCTATCGGTGGTTCCTGCGCGCTCACAAGGAGTTCGTGGGGGAGTGAGAAGGTGCGGTTCGTGAAGCGGATCGGACTCGTCCTCCTCGGGCTCCTGCTCGGCCTCGCGCTCGCGGAGTGCGCGCTCCGCGTCGCCGCGCTCGCCCGCGGCGGAACCCGCTCGTCGGACGCGGGCGATGCCGAGATCCGGCTCTTGTGCGAAGGCGACTCGAACACGTTCGGGGTGAAGGTCGCGCCCGCCGACAGCTACCCCGAGCGCGTCGCCGCGTTGATCCGCGCCGGGCTTCCTGCCGGGGACGCGCGCCGCGTCGCCGTCGTCAACAAGGGCGTCCCGGGGCGCAACACGGCGCAGATCCTCGGCGTGATCGACGACGACTGCGCCGCCGCGTCCCCGCAGCTCGTGCTCGTGCTCGCCGGGCTCAACAACTCGTGGAACGCCGCGGCGCCGACGTTGTTCGACCGGCTGCGAATCGTGAGGCTCGCGAAGATCCTCCTGCACGACGTCGCGGTCGGTGCGCGCGACGAGAAGGCGGGCGAGATCCCCGAGCGCGCCGCCGTCGCGCGCGCGACCGGCGAGAAGAGCGAAGCACGGCTCGAGGCCGAGGCGCGGAGCGACCTGGTCGAGATCGCGCGCCGCGTGCGCGCGGCTGGCGCGCGGCCGGTGCTCCTCACGTATCCCGGCCACCATCCGCACATGCGTCCGTTCAACGACGCCGCGCGCAAGGCGGCCTCGGACGCCGACGCGGTGCTCGTCGACCTCGACCGCACGTTCGACGCGCACATCGCGCGCTACGGATTCGACGCGCTGTTCTTCCCGGACACGCACGCCGCGGAGCCGGGTTACCGGCTGATGGCGAAGGACGTCGTGAACTCGCTGATCGACGCCGGCGCGCTCCCGGGCGTCTCGCGCCCGAGCGTCGAGGAGTCGATCGTCGCGCGCGCGCCGCTCGCGCTCGAGGTCGAGCACGACGCGCAAGGCCGGCCCGTCGCGCTGCTGCTTTCGGGTGAGCCGACGGCGGAGTTCCAGGTGCTCGTCTCGCCGGTGCTCGAGCCGGAGCTCGACCT
>CAZOLL010000695.1:0-2352 GCA_964580365.1 uncultured Phycisphaeraceae bacterium | reverse complement strand
AGCCGGCGCGGATCGCCTCCTTGTCCTTGGCGTCCTCGATCTCGAAGACGAGGCGGCGGGCCGACATGCCGCCGACGAGGGTGCGCTGGTACTCGTTGTGCTCATCCTCCGAGACCGCGGTCTTCATCGCGCGCACGTCCGCGATCGTCGCGCCGGCGCTCCCGAACCCCGTCGACGTCTTCACGAACGCCGCGCCCGCGTCGACCGCGAGACCGCACGCGACGCGCTTCTCCTCGTCGGTCAGGAGGCACGTCTCGAGGATCACCTTCACGGCGGCACCGTGCGCGGCACGCGCGGCGCGCACGACGGCGGCGAGGTCGTCGCGGACGGCGTCTCGCGCGCCGTCCTTCAGCCACCCGACGTTCATCACGACGTCGATCTCGCGCGCGCCGGTGTCGACGAGACGCGCGCACTCATCGGCCTTCGCGGCCGTCGCGGCGGCGCCCAGCGGGAAGCCGACGACCGCGCACGGCAGCACCTCGCTCCCCGCGAGCTCGGTCACGACGAGCGGCAGGCGGACGCCGTTCACGCAAACGGACGCGCAGCGATGCTCGAGCGCTTCGGCGCAGACGCGGCGCACGTCGGCGGCGGTCGCGTCCGCCTTCAGGATCGTGTGGTCGATCGCGGCGGCAACCCGCGCGCGCGTCCACGCGCCGGGGCTCACCTCGACGCCCGCTTCTTGTTCTTCATCTTCGCGCCGACGCTCCTCGCCGGCTGCTCGCGCGACTTGTTCTCGGGATCGACCGCGCACACCGCGTTCGCGACCACCGGGATCGCGGCGGCGAGCAGGCGACAGAACCGCTCCGCGGCGCGCTCGGCCTCGCGCGTGACGTCGGCGTGCGAGAGGCGCTGGTCCGACAGTCCGGCCGCGCGGTTCGCGATGCAGGAGATCGCGCCGACCTTCAAGCCCATCTGGTTCGCGACGACGACCTCGGGCACCGTCGACATGCCGACGGCGTCGGCGCCCATGCGCTCGAGCATGCGGACCTCGGCGGGCGTCTCATACGAGGGCCCCGCGACGGCCGCGTACACGCCGTCCTTGAGAGCGATGCCCTCGCTGTCCGCCGCCTCGTGAAGAGCAGCGCGCACGGTGCCGTCGTAGGCCTCGGTCATGTCCGGGAAGCGCGGACCGAGTCGCGGGTCGTTCGGGCCGCGCAGGGGATTCATGCCCATCACGTTCACGTGGTCCTCGACCGCCATCAGGTCGCCGGGCTGCAGGTCGGAGCGAATGCCGCCGGCCGCGTTCGTCACGAGCAAGGACCGCACGCCGAGCAGCGCGAGCACGCGCGTCGGCAGGGTGACGGTGTCGAGGTCGTGACCTTCGTAGTAGTGGATGCGCCCCGAGAGCACCGCGACGCGCACGCCCTTCATCGTCGCGAACAACAGCTCGCCCGCGTGCCCCTCGACGCGCGCCGGCGGGAAGTTGGGGATGCGCGTGTACGGCACGACCACCGGCTTCGGCAGCTTCTCGGCGAACGGCCCGAACCCGGAACCGAGGATGACGCCGACCAACGGGTCGCCCGCGACCGCCTTCACCGACGCCGCCGATTCCTGCGCCGTCTCGAACAAGTAACCCATCGTTCCTCCGGTTCGTCCCGTCTCGAGTCAGACGATGATTCCCGCGATCGCGGCAGTGATGACAGTGACCAGGAAGCCCGCGGCCATCGCCTTGAAGCCGAGCCGCGCGAGGTCGCCGCGCCGCTCCGGCGCCATCGCGCCGATGCCGCCGATCTGGATCGCGATGCTCGCGAAGTTCGCGAAGCCGCACAGAGCATAGGAAGCGAGCAGCATCGAGCGCGGCGAGAGTTGCGTCGAGTTCTTGCCGAGCTCGGTGTAGGCCATCAACTCGGTCAGCACGAGCTTCAGGCCGAGCAGGCGGCCGACCTCGGGCACGTCCCTGTTGTCCACGCCCATCAGCCACGCGAGCGGTGAGAACACCTTCGCGAACACGGACGCGAGATCCGTGTCGAGCGTCGCGCCGAGCAAGGCGTCGAGCATCTTCACCATCGCGACGAAGGCGATCAGCATGCCCGCGACGTTGAGCGCGAGCGAGACGCCTTCCGAAGCGCCGACCGCCGCCGCGTCGACGACGTTCACCGAAGCCTTGGGGAGCGCCACCTTCGAGTTGCCCGCGGTGGCCGCGATCTCCGTCTCCGGGACGAGGAGCTTCGACACCATCAGCGTGCCGGGCGCCGCCATCACGCTGCACGCGAGCAGGTGGCCCGCGATGTCGGGCACCGCGCCCTTCAGCATGCCGACGTACGCGGCGAGGACGCCGCCCGCCACGGTCGCGAAACCGCCGACCATGATCGCCATCAGCTCAGAGCGCGTCATCGTCGCGATGAACGGCTT
>CAZOLL010000694.1:0-2356 GCA_964580365.1 uncultured Phycisphaeraceae bacterium | reverse complement strand
GGACACGTCGATCGACGCGCTCCCGCCGCTTCATCGCCCGCGGCCGGGCCACGCCGACCTCGCCGGCGCGCTGAAGGTCGGAGCGACGGACGCGCGCCCGGTGCTCGAACGCGCGTCCGCGCGCGAGACCGCCGCGCGTGTCGCGGCCGGCGCCGTCGTGCGCCAACTGCTCGCGCCGCTCGGCATCACCGTCGACGCGTTCGTGACGCGCATCGGCGATTCCACCGAGTCACGGGAATCGTCCGTCGGCGACGACCTCGCCTCGGCGCGCGCGCGTCGCGACGCGTCGGACGTCGGTTGTCCCGACGAAGCGGCGGCGCGCGAGATGCGCGAGCGCATCCAGGCGGCGGGCCGCGCGGGCGACACGCTGGGCGGCAGCATCGTCGTGATCGCGCGCGGGGTGATGCCGGGACTCGGCTCGCTCATGCAGTGGGACCGGCGGCTCGACGCGCGGATCGCGAGCGCGATGATCTCGATCCAATCCGCGAAGGGCGTCGAGATCGGCGACGCGAGCGCGGGCTCCGCGGCGCGCGGATCCGCGGCGCACGACTCGATCCTTCCCGGAGCGGGAACCCGCCCGGTAGCGCGCCCGACGAACCGCGCGGGCGGCGTCGAGGGCGGGATGTCGAACGGCGAGCCGGTCGTCGTGCGCGTCCGCTTCAAACCGCTCGCGACGCTGAAGTCGGCGCTGCCGAGCGTCGACCTGCGCACCGGCGCGGTCGCGCCGCCCGATCCGCAGCGTTCGGACGTTTGCGCCGTCCCGGCGGCGGCCGTCGTCGCGGAAGCGATGCTCCTGCTCGTGCTCGGGGACGCGGTGCTCGAAAAGTTCGGTGGGGACACCTGCGCGGACCTCGCGCGGGCGGTCGAAAACGTGGCGAGATCGCGCCGCGACGGGCTGCTCGGATCCGCCGGAATCGACGGCGGGAAAACAGCTTGACTTGTTTCGGTCCAGCCCTAAATTCACAACCTTTTCGACTGCGGGCACGAGGTCGTGTGTCGTGCGAGTCACTCAACCGGAGTCCGGGCGCGTCCGGGGTTGAGTCGGCGCGTGCGCGCGGGAAGTGCGCGCGGTCGAACGTCAGCGTAGCTCAACGGTAGAGCACCGGTTTTGTAAACCGGCGGTTGCGGGTTCGATTCCCGCCGCTGGCTCCAATGAGTCCCGTGAATCCCGAGGGTCTTTCGGATCGAAGCGCGTCCGAGTCGAGCGCGGCTGTGGTGCGAAGCAGCGATCGGAGCGGAGGCGACGGCGGTCGTAGGCGCTGAGTCAGGAGTCGGTGGCGATCACAACGGGGAGTTGCCCGAGCGGTCAAAGGGGACGGGCTGTAAACCCGTTGCGTTAACTCGCTACGTAGGTTCGAACCCTACACTCCCCACCACAGACTCTGATCGCGCCTGAGTCCGCCACCGAGAGAGCATCGTCCGGGTTCGCGGTGTCAGCGAAGTGTTGTCGGACCGAGCGGAGCGAAGTCTCTCCGCACGGGTGCAAGCACAGCTCAGTGCGGGTGTAGCTCAATGGTAGAGCTCCAGCCTTCCAAGCTGGTGACGAGGGTTCGATTCCCTTCACCCGCTCCATGGACGACGGGAGCCGACGGTGGACCTGCGAGGTGGGTCCCGCGGCGACCGGAACGAAGCGATTCAGCAGAACCGGCGGCTCGTCGGGCCGCGTGAACGAAGCAAAGGAGATCGGCGATGGCGAAGGGTGTCTTCCAGCGCAACAAGCCTCACGTGAACGTGGGGACCATCGGTCACATCGACCACGGGAAGACGACGCTCACCGCGGCGATCCTCGCGACGATGGCCTCGAAGGGCCAGGCGGAGTTCAAGGACTACTCCTCCATCGCGAAGGGCGGCACGGTGCGCGACGAGACGAAGACCGTCACCATCGCGGTGGCGCACGTCGAGTACGAGACCGAGAACCGCCACTACGCCCACATCGATTGCCCCGGGCACGCGGACTACGTGAAGAACATGATCACGGGCGCCGCGCAGATGGACGGCGCGATCCTCGTGGTCGCCGCGGACGACGGACCGATGCCCCAGACGCGCGAGCACATCCTGCTCGCCCGCCAGGTCGGCGTGCCGGCGATCGTCGTGTTCCTCAACAAGTGCGACCTCGTCGACGACGCCGAGCTGCTCGACCTCGTCGAGCTCGAGGTGCGCGAGCTGCTCACGAAGTACAACTTCCCGGGCGACAAGACCCCGGTGGTGCGCGGCTCGGCGATCGGCGCCTACCGCGGCGCGGGCAAGGACGAGAAGGCGATGAAGTGCATTTTCGACCTCATGGCCGCGCTCGACAGCTACATCCCGCTGCCGACCCGCGAGAAGGACAAGCCGTTCCTCATGTCGGTCGAGGACG
>CAZOLL010000693.1:0-2365 GCA_964580365.1 uncultured Phycisphaeraceae bacterium | reverse complement strand
CGTGGTCGGCTTGCATCAAGTCGGTGTAGCCGAGCTGCAGCTCGCACAGGACCGCCTCGAGTCGCGTCACGCCGAACTGCGCGAGCCCCGCGTCGAACGCGAGGTCGTCCGCCGTACGCCACTCCGCGGCGGGCGCGGGGATCGACAGCTCCTTCAAACGGTCGAGCACGAGAGAGGCGAGCCGATACTGGCCCTCGATCGATGGGTGACAGTGGTCGACCATCGTCTCGCCGCCGACGAGCCCGCGCGGCGCGAGCGCGGCGAAGCCGGCCTCGAGGTCGAGCAACGGCGCCCCGGATTCGCGCGCGACGGAGGCGACGATCGCGCGCGTCAATGCGTTCATGCGCACCGGGCGCGCGTCGAGGTCGAGAGAACGCTGGTACCGCGCGACAGCGCCATCGGCGTCGCCCGCCATCTCCGCGAGCTGCCCGCGGCGGTACTCGAGGATCGCGACGTCGGCGTCGATCGACGCCGCGCGCGCGAGCGCCGTCGTCGCGGCGGCGGAGTCGCCGGCGCGCAGCGCGCGCGTGCCGTCGTCGAGCGCCGCGCGGAACGCGGCTTCGTCGGCGCTCGACAGCGTTCTCGAGAAGCACGACGACAGCGGCGGCCAATCCGCGAGCCGCGCCGGCGGCTGGCAGAACACGACGCGCGCGCCGTGCGCCGACGCGGTCTCGGCGACGCGCGCGAGGTTCGCGCGGAACGCGTCCTCGGTCTCTCGACGCAGCGCGCCGAGCGGCGGCTCGATCGCGCCCTGCGGCGACCACGGGTCGCGCGACGGCGGAAGCTCCGCGGGCCGTAGCGCGCGCTCGAGCAGCCGGAACAGCGCCGAGCGCGCGAGGACGTCGCGCAGCCCGCCCTTCCCGTGCGCGCGCCAGTCGAGGTAGGAGGCGAGGAACTCGTTGTTCCCCGCCATCACGACGAGCACGTCCGGCGGGTCCAGTCCGTGCGCGCCCGAGAACAGCGCGTCGACTTCGTCCGCCATCCAGTCGGAGTTGATGCCGGCGATCGCGGCGTCGACGACCTCGACGCGTTTCGACGGCACGAGCCGCTCCAGCCGCGCCGCGATCCACTTCGAAGGCGTCGCGCGCGGGAAGAACGGGAAGCCCGCCGCCGCCGACTCGCCGAGCCACGCGATGCGCAAAGCACCGTCCGCCTTCTTCGCCGCGAAGTCCGGCGTGACGTGCGGCGTGTCCGTCGAGATGCCGATCGCGCGGAGGCGGACGGAGCCGGGCGAGTCTCCGGATTCGACGACCACACGCCCCGCCGGCGGTGCGAGACCCGCGACGCGCACGACCAGCTCGGCGAGCGCGAGGAGCGCGAGCGAGACGGCAAGGCCGGAGAGTGCGCGGCGGAGGACGTTCATCGCGGACGCGGTTCTACCGAAACGAAGAGTCCGTCAGCGCGCGAAGCTCACCGCGGTGGGATCGGTCGCGAATGAACCACGAGGTCGCTCACGTCGTGCGGTCTCACCACGCGCCCTCTCACCGTCACGATCGGGAGCACGTCGATCGTCCCGACCTACGACCCCGCGCCCCGCCGCCGGAACGCCGTTGAACGTGAGTCGCCCGCGCAACGTCGCCGTCGCTTCTGGCCGATTGGACGGCTTGTGCTTCGTGCGCCGACTCGACGGACGATCGCGCAGGAGGACCACTGCGACGAGGCAGAACAGGAGGGAGGCGGTCGCGTGCTTCGAGTTCATTCCGCTCCGCGCGGGCCCCGGCGTCGTCCTGTCCTCCGAGTCCGCGCGCGCCGTTGTACCGCACCGGCCGCGCTCGAAATCGCTCCCGACCGTTGCATCCTCCGTCCGAACCCGGAACATCCGCTCGCCGATGCTGCCCCTCGAACCCGCACCTTCGAAGTCGCCGCCGCCGTCGCTCGACCGCGCGCGCGCCTTGCTCCACCAGTGCTTCGGGTTCGCCGAGTTCCGCGCGGGGCAGGAAGAGATCGTCTCCGCGATCCTCGCCGGGAAAGACGCGCTCGCGGTGATGCCGACCGGCGGCGGGAAGTCGCTCGGGTACATCCTGCCGGCGCTGCTCCTGCCGTCGCCCGTCCTCGTCGTCTCGCCGCTGATCGCGCTGATGAAGGACCAGGTCGACGCGCTGACGAAGCTGTCGATCCCGGCGTCGTTCGTGAACTCGACCGTGGTCCCTGACGAGCAGAAGCGCCGCCTCGCACGCTTTCGCGCCGGCGAGCTGAAACTTCTTTTCGTCGCGCCGGAGCGCTTCAAGTCGGAGCGCTTCCGCGCCGTGCTCGAGGGGTTCAAGCCCGGCTTGTTCGCGGTGGACGAGGCGCACTGCATCAGCGAGTGGGGCCATGACTTCCGCCCCGACTACCTGCGCCTGAAGGACGCAGCGCGCGCGCTCGG
>CAZOLL010000692.1:0-2365 GCA_964580365.1 uncultured Phycisphaeraceae bacterium | reverse complement strand
ACGGCGGATTCCAGTTCCTCGGCGACGGCTTCGTGTGCCGCGCCGGCGATTCGTCGATGGCGGGTCTCGCCGACCGCGCGGCCGCGGCCCTCGAGAAGGAGCGCGAGCCGTTGCGTCCGACGACGCTCGCGCGCCGCCTTGGCCTCACCGCCGGCGGCGGGGCGCTCCTGAAGCACGTGCTCCGCGACGACGCGCGGTTCTCGCCGCTCGCCGACGGGCGGTATCAGCTCGCCTGAGGCGCTCCGCGGCGCTCGAGCAGCGCGGCGAGCATCTTTGCCTGGTGTCGCGCGTCGGCCAGCGCGTTGTGCGCCTCTTCCTCGGCCAGCGGCTCGAGCCCGAGCCACGGCAGCATCTTGTCCTGCTTCAGCTCGTGCCAGCCGAGCGGCATCACGCCGAGCGCCATCGAGCGGATGTCGAGCGCCTTGTACCCGAACGGATTGCGCACCTTCGCGCGGTGGAAGAAGTCGTTCACGTAGGCCCAGTCGAAGTTCGCGCAGTAGCCGACGAACACCGGCGGGTCGCGCGGCGGACCGAGCGAGCGCAGCCATCGTGCGAGCTTCTTCGCCGCGCGCTCGATCGCGACTCCGGTCCGCGTGAGCTCTGCGAGGTCCATCTTGTTCACCGCCATCGCGCCCGGCTCGAACGTGCCGTGAACGGGCCGTAGCTCGACGTAGAACTCCTCATCGCCGATCTTTGTCCCGCTCTTCCCGACGCGCACCGGCACCGCGCCGATCGACAAGAGATCGAAGTACCCGGGCAGCGGCCCGCTCGCTTCCACGTCGACCGAAACGAACAACATGATCGGAGGTCTCCCGCTAAGATCCTTCGCCCACGGGCCGGTAGCTCAACTGGTAGAGCACCCGATTCCAAATCGGGCGGTTGAGGGTTCAAGTCCTTCCCGACCCGCCAATTCCATCAGGGCGACGGACGCTGCATCGCGTCCGTCGCCCTTTCGCCATTTCGATGAGGGGCGCGCGCGATGACCGAAACCGGCCGATCGACTCCAGCCTCCAACACGCGCTTGGTCGAGCTGCGCGCGCTGCTCGCCGAGCTGTCCGACCTGCGTTCGGCCGCCGCGCTGCTCGGGTGGGACCAAGAGACGGGAATGCCCGCCGGCGGCGTCGCGGGGCGCGCCGCGGTGCTCGCGACGCTCGCGGGGTTGAGCCACGAGCGCTTCGTTCGACCGCAGGTTCGCGACCTGCTCGCCGCGCTCGAGGAGCACGCCGCCGCCGACCCGGATGCGTTCACGCCCGCCGATCGCGCTCTGCTCCGCGAGACGCGCCGCGACCTCGACCGCGCGACGAAGGTCGACAAAGAGCTCGTGCGTGAGCTGGCCGAAGCCGAGAGCCGCGCCCTCGCCGTGTGGCAGGAAGCCCGACGCGAATCGCGCTTCGCCACGTTCGCGCCGCACCTGCGCCGTCTCGTCGACTTGAAGCGGCGCGTCGCCGACTGCGTCGGCTGGTCCGAATCGCGCTACGACGCGCTGCTCGACGAATACGAGTCGGGCATGACCGTCCGCACCCTCACCGCGCTGTTCGGCGAGCTCGAGTCCGCGCTGCGCCCGCTCGTCCAGCGGGTCGCGGCGTCGAAGCGCAGGGTCGACGTCTCGCCGCTCGCTCGCGAAGTCGACGAGGACCTCCAGCGCGAGTTCTCGCTCGACGTCGTCCGCGCGATGGGCTTCGACTTCGATTCCGGCCGCCTCGACCGCTCCGCACACCCGTTCTGCTCCGGGATCCACTCGGGCGACGTGCGCCTGACTTGGCGCAGCAAGAAGGACGACCTGCGCCCGGCGCTGTTCGGGATCATCCACGAAGCCGGCCACGGCCTGTACGAGCAGGGCCTCCCCCCCGAGCTCGCGCGCGATCCGATCGGCAACGCGGTGTCGCTCGGCGTGCACGAATCGCAGTCGCGCCTGTGGGAGAACATGGTCGCGCGAAGCCGGCCGTTCTGGACGCACTTCCTCCCGCTGTTGCGCACGCGCTGCAAGGGCTGCTTCGACGACGTCGACGCCGAGGCGATGTACCGCGCCGCGAACGAGATGCGCCCTTCGCCGATCCGCGTCGAGGCGGACGAGCTGACCTACAACCTGCACATCCTGCTGCGCTTCGAGCTCGAGCGCGCGCTGTTCGCCGACGAGATCGGCGTCGACGACCTGCCGCGCGCGTGGAACGATGCGCTGCGCCGCCTACTCGGCGTCACGCCCGTCTCCGACGCGGAAGGCGTGCTGCAGGACATCCACTGGGCGATGGGTGCTTTCGGCTACTTCCCGACCTACACGCTCGGCAACCTCTACGCCGCCGAGTTGTTCGCCGAAGCACGCCGCGTCGTGCCGGGCCTCGACGACGCGATCGCTCGCGGCCAGTTC
>CAZOLL010000691.1:0-2368 GCA_964580365.1 uncultured Phycisphaeraceae bacterium | reverse complement strand
GGCGCGGTCGCCTGGGAGACGTTCGTGATCCCGGGCGCGGCCGTTCTCGCCGGCGTCTTGTTGTGCGCGCCGGCGGGCTCGGCGACCTCGATTCCGGCGGCACGGATCATCGCGCTCGAAGGGTTCGCCGTGGCGGCGACCGCGCTCCTCGCCGCGCTCGCGATCCGCTTCGCTCCGTCGCTCGTCGTCCCGCTCGGCAACGTCGCGCTGCTCTGCGCGATCGTCGCGCTGATCGCGATCGGCGTCTGGCGCGGGCTGCCGTCCTACGTGAACCTCGGGATCCTCGGCGCGCTCGTCTGCGGCATCGTGCGCTACGCCGAGTACCTCGCCGAGGAGTTGTCGGGCGCGATCGCGTTCATCGTCGCGGGGGTCGCGCTGCTCCTCTTCGGCACGCTGCTCGAGCGACGCCGGCGCCGCTGGGTCGAGCGCGCGCGGAGGGCCTCCACGTGAACCGCCGCGCGAGCGCCTTGCTCTGCGTGCTGCCGTCGGTGCTCTTGCTCGCGTTCGTCGTCGTGCGCGAGGAGCGCGCGCTCTCGGCCGGCCGCGAGGTCGATCTGGCCGTCGACGTCTCCGACCACTGGGATCGATGGGGACCGTCGCTGGTCGATCGGCTGGCGATCCGGCGCGTGCCGGCAGACCGCATCGCGCTCGACTCCAGTCGCACGGAGCCGGCGGACGTGGTGGCGTCGCTGACGCTCGGCGCGGACGGCATCGCACGCGTCGAGCGGGTGCGCGACGTGAAGTCCCCCGAGGGCCGCGGCGCGCCGGCACCGCGGCTGCGGGGGCGTCTCGGCTCCGGCTGGAGCCGCGACGGCGAACGGTGGCTGACGCCGCGCGTGATCGACTCGGACCGCCGAATCTTCGACGCGTCGGCGCTCCCGCGCTTGCGCGACGCGCGCGACGTCCGAGTGCGCGCGCGCGTCCTCGACGACGGCCGCGTTCTCGCGCTCGACCTGATCGTCGACGGCGTCCCGTATCATCCGTGACCGGTCACCCGCTTCGAGGAGGACCTGATGCCGACGTCGTCCGTGCCCAAGTGGAAGTCGTGGCTCTTCGCCGGCCTTCACGGCCACGTCGTCGCGCTCGATCCGGCGAACGGCAAGGAGAAGTGGCGCACGTCGCTTCCGTCGACCGGATACAGCGTCGCTTCGATCGTCGTCGAAGGCGACCGCCTCTTGTGCGGCTCGGGCGGTCGGGTGTTCGCGCTCGATCCGAGCGACGGCACGATCTTGTGGAACAACGGGATGAAGGGACTCGGCAACGGCGAGATCTTCCTGACCACCGCGAACAGCAATTCGACCGAAGCGATGTTCGCGTTGCTCGCGCGCTTGGAAGAGGCGCGGCGCGCCGCGGCCGCGGGGGGCGGCGCGGCCGCGGCGACGACCTGATCAGAGAGCGGCGGCCGCCGCGCGGTCGAGCAGGAACGTGAGCCGTCCGCCGGAAGGCCGCACGAGCGCCGCCGGGTAGGGCGGGTCGCGATCGTTTCGCACGATCGAACGCACGACGTCCTTCTTCGCGCCGCCCGCGACGAGGAACACGACGTCGCGTGCGGCGTTCAACACCGGCAGCGTCAGCGACACGCGCCACTCCGGCTTCGACGCGGGCTTCACGCGCGCGACGAGCGCGGGGCCGCGCGCGAGCGCGACTTGGTCTGGGAAGATCGACGCCGTGTGACCGTCGTCGCCGATGCCGAGCAGCGCGAGGTCGAGGCGCGGCGGGTCGGCCTCGCTGCCGCCCAGCACGCGCACGAGCGTCGCCGCGTACTCGCGCGCCACGACGCCGAGGTCGTCGCGCTCGCCTTCGACGCGGTGCACGCGCGACGCCGGGATCGACACCTTCGAGAGCAACGCCTCGCGCGCCATCTTGTAGTTCGAGTCCGCGTGGTCGGGCGGCACGCAGCGCTCGTCGCCGAAGAAGACGTCGACGTTGCGCCAGTCGATCTCCTCGCGGAACGGATGGCCGGCGAGCAGCAAGTAGGCGCCGCGCGGCGTCGAGCCGCCGGCGAGCGCGATGGAGAAGCGGCCGCGCTCCGCGATCGCCGCGCGCGCGCGTTCCGAGATCAATCGCGCGGCGGCGAGCGCGAGGCGGTCGGCGTCGTCGTGGACCGAGACCTCGGTCACTGAGCGCCCCGCCGCGCGAGACCTCCCATTTCAGCGCCGCGCCGAGCGCCGCCGTCTCCACGGCGGCAAGGGTGAGATCGCGCTCGCCCGCAAAATGCTTGCGCGCGGTCTCGACCGCCTGCGCGGCGGTGGAGAAATGGATGAAGCCGTCGGAAAGATCGACCGCCGAACCGGTAAAGACCCCGGCGGCCTTCGCGGCCGCCCATTCCTCGGCGCGCAGGATCTTGTAGACGAGGCGCGCGGTCACG
>CAZOLL010000690.1:250-2385 GCA_964580365.1 uncultured Phycisphaeraceae bacterium | reverse complement strand
ATCCCGGCCCCGGTCGAGTAGCGCAGCCGCACGAGCGAGGGCAGCCGCGCGAGCCGCCGCGCGCGCGCGAGCGCGGGTGATGCCGCGAACTGGAAGGCGAGGCGATCGTCCGTGACGTCGAAGTACCCGCCGTCGAAGTAGTCGGCGACGCGCGCGAAGTCGAGCCCGGAGAACCAGCGGTACAGGTGCGGAGGGATCGGGTGGCGCAGCAGCCGCGACGCCACGAACAGGAAACCGCGCCGCGTGAAGTACAGACCCTGCTCGCGGATCGCGCGGAAGGCCGCGAGCTCGCGCCGGTCGATCACCTCGCCGCCGCGCCCCGTGCCCGGCACCGCCTCGACGCCGTGGAACGGGCTCTCGTGGTACGTCTTCAACACCGAGTGCACCGCCGCCTCGCGCCGCTTGCGCTCTTCGGGAGCAAGTCCGACGAGCGACTCCTCGGCGTAGACGTGTCGCCAGAGGGAACGCGCGAGCCGCCCGTACTCGCTCCGCTTGCGGACCTCGGTGAGGTTCAGGTGGAACGCCTGCGCCTGCGTGAGGCGGCTGCCGCGCACCATCACGACGGTGAACAGCAGGAGGATCCCCCCGAGGACGAACAACGTCGCGTAGCCGAACGAGAAGTTGCGAAGCGTCGCGTCGTCGACCGAGTCCTTGTGCAGCGTCTTCAAACCGATGGACACCAGCAGAAGGAGGGTCAGCCCGCGAATCGGCACGCGCAGGAGGCTCTTGCCGGCCAGGTTCAGCAGGTCGAGGAAGTCCAGCATCCCTGCCAGATCCCGGACCAGCGCCCCGAGCGCGGCCACCGACTCGCGCACGCGCGACCACGGCGAAAGCGGCTCGAGGATGCGTTCCGGGCCGCGGCGCTCGGCGTCCGCCGCGGCAGGATTTCCGCCGTTCGCACCGAAGGATTCAGGGGATGCGCCGCTCATCGATCCGCAGGCCGCTCCGCGCGCGCGAGGAGTGAGTTGGTGGCGGAGCCCGGATTTGAACCGGGGACACGCGGCTTATGAAGCCGCTGCTCTAACCAGGCTGAGCTACTCCGCCACGAATGCGGGGCGGCACATGGTGGCGAGGCGGTTCCGCAGTGTCAATCGACGCCCGGTGCGCCCGCGTTCCGCCGCTCGAGATCTCGAGGCGGGGCGCGCTCTCAAAAAAACTTTGGTCGCCTTGACCCCCCTCTGGTGCGTGGTTAAATCCGGGCGCGGTTCGAAGCGGTCCTTTCGATCTTTGAAAACTCATCCGGCCAGGGTTGTGTGCCAACACGTAAAAACACCATTCCTTCTTCTTCTTCCCCTTTTCCCGAAATCCTTGGTCGGATGACCTTCATCGAAGCGCTCGGCTCTCCATGACGCGGGAGCCGAGCGCTTCTCTTTTTCCCCCGCGCTCTGTTCATCTCCCGCGACCGCGCCGCGCGCGACCGTGTGCGCGCGACAACAACGACCGCAACGCATCGGCTCTCTCTCCGCCGCTCGACGCCGCCGCGAGGCTCGCGCGACGAGCCGCGTTCCCGCGCTGCGCGTGACACAGTGCGATCGCGAGCGCGTCGGTCGCGTCGATCGGCACGTCGAGGTCGGGACGCCGGACGAGCGCCCGCACCATCCGCGCGACCTGCTCCTTTCGCGCCGCGCCGCGTCCGCTCACGGCCTTCTTCACTTCCGCGGGTGAGTACTCGAAGATCGGCGCGCCGAACTCCGCGGCGCACAGCAACGCGACGCCGCGCCCCTCTCCGAGCGCGATCAACGACGCGCTGTTCTTGCCGTGGAATGCGCGCTCGACCGCGATCGCATCGGGGGCCAACTTCGCGATCTTCGCGCGCAGCCCGTCGCGGATCGTGACGAGACGCGACGGCAACGGCGCGCGCGGGTCGGCGCGCACGACGCCGGCTTCGACGAGCTCTTGGTTCGCGCCCGACACGCGCAGGAGCCCGTAGCCGACGACGCGAGTGCCGGGATCGATGCCGAGGATGCGCATTCGCCCGGCACTATAATCCGCGGCCCATGCCGAGCGCGGCGACAACGAATCCGAAGGGGACCGTGAGCTGCGTCATCGTCGCCGCCGGCCGCGGGCGGCGATTCGGCGCAGAGGCGACCGAGATCCTGCGCGAGCGCGGAGGCCCCCCGCGGCTCCTCCGGACG
>CAZOLL010000690.1:0-240 GCA_964580365.1 uncultured Phycisphaeraceae bacterium | reverse complement strand
CAGTTCGTCGTCGTGGTGCATCCCGACGATCGCGCGACGATCGAAGCGTTGCTGGCGCCCGAACGCGCGCGGTTGCCGGAAGTCGTCGTGGTGCTCGGCGGCGCCGAGCGCGTCGACTCGGTCGCACGCGGCGTCGCCGCCGCCGACCCGAACGCGGCGCTGATCCTCGGGCACGACGCCGCGCGTCCGACCGAGCCGGCGGCGCGGGACCCGCGCCTGCTCGCCGCCGCGTCCGAGCAC
>CAZOLL010000689.1:0-2387 GCA_964580365.1 uncultured Phycisphaeraceae bacterium | reverse complement strand
CAGCCGGATCTCGGCGTCGCGATCGGGGCCGTTTGCAACGTCCGATAATCTATATCCCGCGGGTTCCGAAGCGTTTTCAGGACTCGTTCGCGGTGGAGAAGGCTCGGCTCCTCGATGCCCCTGATCTCTGCGGCTCATCGGCGTTCCAGGTGAAAACCTTGAGCGTCCGCTGAACCGATGCGCGCGTTATACCGACTTCGCCGTCCGGTGTACCAGAATAAACCGGCATATTTTTGCGGCATCCGCTACCTTCCGGGCATGACTCAGAAGAGAGGCCGCGGCCGCCCGAAGGGCTCGTTCAAGGAAAACCCCCGGACGGTGCGCCGGCTCATCAAGTTGACCAAGTCCGAGGCGGCGTCGCTCGACCTGAACTGCGAACGGCTCGGCCTGAACTGGTCCGACGCCATCCGCGACGCGATGCGCTCCTACGGCTTGCTCCCGCGCGCCTGACCCGTTCCCTTCGGGGGGATGGGAGATCCGGAAACGCTTCGCGTTCTGCTCGCGGTCGCGCTCACCGCGCTGATTTCACTGGCGGGAGCGACGATGTTCTTCGGCCGTCGCATGTGCCGGGTGAACTGCCCGTGGCTGCTGAAGGAGCAGCACGTCACCGACACGCTCGAACGGCTCCGCAAGGGGACCCACGACCTCGCCAACCGGGTGCAGGGGAACATGGGCGAGATCGAGCGCCTGAAAGGCGAGATCACGCACTTCGGCATCATCCTGACGAAGCGCCGCCCCGGACGCGGCGACGTCGGCGGCGGCTAGCGCGACGGCAAGGACGCGGGCGTAGCGGTCGGCGACGACGCGGCCGGCACCCCGTAGGCCGCCGCCGCCATCCGGGCGATCGCTTCGATGCGGGCCAGCAGGTCGCGCAGCGACGCCTCCTGCGCGAGCCGGGCCTGGAGCGCGGGGTCGAGGTCCGCCGTCGCGCCGAAGTGCCCCTTGAAGTAGGTGCCGTCCGGAGCGCGGAACTCGACGTCGCCCTCGACGGGACCGCCGAACCACGTGTTCTCGGCGTGGATCTCGAGCGCGCCGGTGTCGGGGTTCTGCCCGACCGTCAGGACGCGGGACGGTCCGACGCAGCCGGCGGCGAGCACGAGCACGACGAGCGCGAGGAAGCGGGGCATCGGATCCTCCGGGGTCAGGGGGCGGGCTTCGGCGGGGCCTTCGGGACCTCGCGGAAGAAGAAGGTGACGGTCTTGTCGGGCCAGGTGTACGAGCCGACGACGTGCGCCATGAAGGTCGGTGGCGGCGTGTCGGGGTCGGCGTCGTCGTCCAGGTCCTCGTGCATCACCAGGGCGAGGCCCTGCTGCGCCGCGACGATGCAGCCGAGCGCGAACGGTCCGCCGATCGGCACGTTCCGCTGGACCTCGCGGAGCTCCGGGTCCGCGTCGCCGATCGCCGGCTCGTGCGGCTTCTCCTTCACGCACGCCGCGCACAGGATCTTCCCGTCGCGCGCCGCGACCAGCGGCTCGGGCTTCCGGCAGCCGTCGCAGGTCGGCTTCACCGCCGGCGCGTCGTCAGCGGCAGGAGCGGCCGGCGCCGCCTGCGGGGCTCGCGGCTTCGCGCTCTCCCGCACCCGCGCCCAGCGCGCGCGCCGTTCATCGCCGGCGCTCACGCCTCGTCCCATTCGATGTAGCCGACGCCGTCCCAGCCGCTGAGGTTCGTGCCGGTCTGGATCACGTAGTTCGTGGCCGTGACCGAGACGCGCACGTTGTCGGTCCCGTCGTTGAACGGGATCGGCTTCACCGTCGTGCCGTCGCTGATCGTTCCGAAGACCCGGACGCGCGACCCCTTCGCGACCGGGAAGCTCGCGATGTTGTGCGCGACCGACTTCGTCGTGTTGTTCGGCAAGGCGCCGAACGCGATCTTCTTCAGGAGCCGCAGCTTCAGCGGCGGCCCGAGGCTCGTCACCATCGCGAGCTGATCGACGTCCTTGATGTGGAACCACTCGTTCACGGCGGCCGGCCGGAACACCCAGCCCGAGTACCAGATCGCGAACTCGTAGGAGTGTCCGTTCCAGTCGTCGCCCGCTGTCGTCGCGGCGCCGAGCAGCCACGCCTTGCCGTTCACCTTCGCGCCGGCGAGCAGCGACGTCGACACCGTGCGGCCGCGGTCCTCGGCGACGATCGTCGGCGAGTGCGACAGCATGTTGAACGCGGCGTTGATCGTGAGGTGCCCGGCGTCCTGGTTCTCGGTGTAGAAGGGCGCCTTCGTCAGGACCTGATATTCCTGCGCCATGATTCAGCTCGCTCCGCTCAGACGTGGGCCCGGACGAAGATCGTCTCGGTGTTGCCGTTCTTCTTGATCGCGCCGCGCTGCTGGATCCGCAGCCACACGCCGTCCGTCAGGAACACGCCGTCGGACGACTGCTGCGACGCCGTGTA
>CAZOLL010000688.1:0-2389 GCA_964580365.1 uncultured Phycisphaeraceae bacterium | reverse complement strand
GTCCACCGCGTGCGTGCTCGCGTTCCGCCGGGTCGTCGGCGCGCCGACCGTCTTCGCGATCTGGCAGCACCGCGTCGGCGTCCGCGAGGCCGACCTGCGCGCGCGCGCGGAGACCAACTTCCGCCGCGCCCTCGACGCCGTCGACCAGATGCTCGTCGACGTCGGCGACAACCTGCGCGACGACGTGCCGCAGATGGAGCACGCGCGGCGCAAGCTGCTCGAGCGCGCGCGCGACTTCTTCCGCACGCTGCGGCCGGAAGAAGCACGAGACCCCGCCGCGCGTCGCGACGCCGCCGCGGCGCACGGCCGCCTGGGCGGAGTGCTCGAGACCCTCGGCGACCGCGAGGGCGCCCGCGAGTCGTTCTCGACCGCGCTCCGATTGTGCTCCGAGTTGGGCGCCGACTTGTGGACCGACCGCGAGCTGGCGCAGCGCGCGATCGACGCGCGCATCGCGCTCGCGCGGCTCGACCAGGACGCCGGGAAGATGCCCGAGAGCGAAGCGGAGCTCGGCCGCGCGAAGGCCGACCTCGACCGCGCGCTCGCCGCCGGAGTCGCGGACGTCTACCTGCAGCGCGTGCGCATCGCGTTCCAGCTCGGCCAGGTGCTGAGCGCCACTTCGAGGCAAGACGCCGCGGAGGCCGCGTTCCACGAGGCGATCACGTCGGCGGAAGCGACGCCGGCCGGTGTGCACCGACATGCGGTCGACGTTCTGGCCGCGGAGGCGTGGAACGACATCGGCCTGATGCTGATGGGCACGGGCAATCAGCCCGGACCGCGCCGCGACGACGCGCTCGCCGCGTTCCAGAAGGCGAACGAGGTCGCGACGCGCGTGCTCGAGAAATCGTCCGCGCCGGTGGAGCGGAGCTTCGCCGCGAGCATCCGCATGAACCTCGGCGGGTTCTACCGGCGCACCAACCGACTCGAGGACGCCGAGCGCGAGTACGCGTTCGCGGCGCCGATCCAGGACGAGCTGCACCGCCAGTTCCCGGAGTCGGTGCGCTACGCGATGGAAGCGGCCGCCGTTCACAACAACCTCGGCATCATCTTCGAGCAGCGCGAACAGACCGATGACGCCGCGCGCGAGTACCGCCTCGCCGTCGACCGGTTGACCGAGCTCGACCAGCGCTCTCCGGGGATTGCCGAGGTCGAGGAACACCTCGGCGTGGCGTGGATGAACCTCGCGATGTGCGCGCGCATGAAGAAGGACTTCCCCGAGGAGGAGAAGCGCCTCGCCACCGCGGAATCGTGGGTCCAGCGCGTCGCGGAGCGCAATCCATCGGACGCGGACACCGCGCGGCTGATCCAGACGCTCGAGTGGGCGCGCGCGAGCTCGATGATCGATCAGCGGCGTTACGAAGACGCCGTGACGCTCGCCGAGCACTACGCCGACCTGCCGCCCAAGGAGTGGGGCCAGTCGCACCGCGCCGCGGAGAAGATCTCCGTCGCGATGGCGCGCGTCGCGCGCGACACGGAGATCGAGGACGCAGAGGTCGAGCGACTCGGCGCCGCGTTCGCGCAGCGCGCGGTCGCCCTCCTGAAGCAATCGGTCGCACGCGGCTTCGATCGCGGCGCAGACGGGCTGGCGCGCGACGAGGACCTCGCGCCGTTGCGCGACGTCGAGGCGTTCCAGGCGCTGGTGCGCGAAGTCGAGACGCGCGGGAAGAACGGCTTCTTGCGTCCCGCCGCCGAAGACAACTGATTCGCGCGACGTTCGCGCACCCCGGTACACTGCGCCGCTCGTCCGTCTCGAACGAGGCGCACGCCGGACAGCACGGAGGACTCGATGGAGCGGGTGTCGATCAGCGAGGTGAAGAAGAACTTCGCCGACGTCTTGAAGCTGGTGGCGAACGGCAAGCAGCGCATCGTCATCACCGACCGCGGCAAGGACCGCGCGGCGATCATCCCCGTAGAGGATCTCGAACTGCTCGAGAACCTCGACCGCGACGTCGAGGTCGCCGTCGAGCGCGTGGAGTCGGCGCAGGTGAAGAAGCACCTCTCCGAGGACCTGAGCCTCGTCGCGAACGGCTCCGAACGGATCATCGTGCTCGAGAAGAAGAAGGAGATCGTCGCGCTCGTTCCCGAGCGCGACCTCACGCTGCTCGAGCAGCTCGACGAGCGGCTCGACATCGAGGCGGCGCGTCGCATGCTCGAAGAGAAGATGAAGCGCCCGCCCGCGGGCCGCTCGTCGGCCGACGACGCGGACGACGACGAATAGAACGCTTCGCGCAAACCGAACACCGACGCATGGCGGAACCCGCGATCCTCGACGCACCGCGGCTCTTTCTCGATGACGAGATGGAGCAGGCCGAATCCCACCGCGTCGCGGAGGGCGTCGCGCACGCCTACACGCGGCGACGTTTCGGCAAGGACGGGCCGAACGAGGACGCCG
>CAZOLL010000687.1:0-2392 GCA_964580365.1 uncultured Phycisphaeraceae bacterium | reverse complement strand
GTAGTAGAATGCGTGCTGCAGCGGGCCGACCGGCTGGATGCACGCCGGCGCCTGGCACGCCCACGCGACGCCGACCGGCACGACGGCGAGGTCGGTCTTCGCGACGAAGCGCCACACCTGGTGGACGACGCCGGTCGGCTCGACCTCCTGCCACGTGCGCGTGTAGTCGAGCACCATCGGACCGCTCATGATCGGCAGGCCCGTGTTGGTGTCGGTGATCGTCAAGGTGGAGAGGTACTCGGTGCAGTTGAGGGCGACCGGTGCCGTCCACGAGGCGACCGAGTTGGTCTGGTTGGCCGCAACGCAGCCGTTCCAGCAGATGCTCGTGCTCGGCAGGTTGCCGGGCGGGAACGCGGGCAGCGTCGGCACCACCGGAGTGCAGCAACTGGTGCCGTTGATGTTGTCCGGGCCGCACTGCGCTGCGGCGCGTTCGGCCGCGAGACCGAGCGAGAGAACGAGAACGATCGGGACGAAACGTCCTGCGCGGTCGAGTCGCGACATGGTGCTCTCCTCCGAGGATCGATCGGGATCGATCGGGATCGATCGGGAACGATCGGGAATTCGACCGGGAGAGAGCGTCGGCCGCCGACGCACTTCGCCCCGGACTCCGAGGGCGGGAGTCTACGCCTGGGATTCCCGACGCGATACGCGGCGGGCGCGCATGGTCGCCTTGCAGCGGCTCAACGCCCCGCAGGCTTCGCAGGCGCGATGACGCGCAATTCGTTCTTCCCCTCGGTGATCTCGATGATCGCATCGAGCGGCACGTCGGCGAACGACTGCGTGGTGTCCGTCTTCGGCCAGAAGACCTCGAGCTTCGCGACGCGCGTCGCCTTGCCGAGTCCGATCTCCTGTCGCAGCGGATTGCAACCGAAGCTCCCGCCGCTGTTCACCCACTTGAAGATCGAGCGCGTCGTGTCGCCCTCGACGATCTCCACGCGGATGCGCGAGCCGACGCCGAAGCGGTTCGACTGCGTGCCGACGAGGCGCGCCTTCAACCAGTGGTTGCCGAAGCCGGGGTTCTGATACAGCACGTCCTGGTATCCGTCGCCCGGGTACGCGCCGCCCATCTGCTCGAAGACGTCCTGGTCGCCGTCACCGTCGAAGTCGGCGAACGAAATGCCGTGGCCCTTCTGCAGGTTGGAGAAGCCGCCGACGATCGACACGTCCGCGAACCGCTTGCCGCCGCGGTTCCAGTACATGAAGTTGGGGACGATGCCCTCGTAGCTCGGGTATCCGGTGCCGAGGTAGAAGTCGGGGAAGCCGTCGTTGTCGAGGTCGCCGAAGTTCGCGCCCATCGGCATCGTCATCTTCACGAGGTTCGCGTCGACGGTGACGTCCGTGAACCCGCCCTTGCCGTCTCCGTGGTAGAGGCACGCGAGCTCCGACTCGGTGCGGATGCCGAAGAACTGCGCGACGGCGAAGTGCGGCTGGTTCCAGTAGCTCGCGACGAAAAGGTCGAGGTTGCCGTCGTTGTCGGAGTCGAAGAAGAACGTGGGGAAGCTGCGGATCGGCTTCGACACGCCTGCTTTGTCCGTGGCGTCCGTGAACGTGCCGTCGCCGTTGTTGACGTACAGGCGGTTCGGGGTGCCGAGGTTCGACACGTAGAGGTCCGGGTCGCGATCGTTGTCGATGTCGCCCCACGCGACGCCCTTCGCGAACCGCATGTTCTCCACGCCGGCGGCTTTCGCGATGTCCGTGAACGTGCCGTCACCGTTGTTCTTGAAGAGCTGGCTCGGGCACGGATCGCCGTCGTCCGACTCGTTGCCGATGTAGAGGTCGAGGTCGCCGTCGAGATCGAAGTCCGCGAAGTTCGCGGCCTGCGAGGGGAATGCGGGGTCCGCGAGACCGGCTTCGTACGTGACGTCGGTGAACCGCGCGTGCCCGTCGTTCTGCAGGAGCGACCGCGGCACGTGGCCGCCCTTTCCCCACCAGGCGCCGCGCAGCACGAGGATGTCGAGGTCGCCGTCGTTGTCGGTGTCGCCCTGGAGCAGGTTCAGCCCGCCGAGGCACGGGGCGAAGCCCGCGTCCTCCGAGCGGTCGGTGAACGTGCCGTCGCCGGCGTTCGCCATGAAGTGGAGCGGCTCGCTCGGGTCGACCGACGACGTGACGAGGTCGAGGTCGCCGTCGCCGTCGAAGTCGTCGAAGATCGCGCCGCCCGACGGGTCGGGATCGTCGAGGTGCAGGTCGATCGCGACGTCTTTGAACCTCGGGAACGGCTCGTCCGAATCCATCGCGCCGTCGATCATGCGGTACTTCGCCGGCACCGCGTCGGGGTAGCTGCCCGTCACCATCGCCGCGACGCACAGGAGCCAGCGCGAAGTGATGTGCTCCGGGTACACCGCGAGCACCTCGAGGAAGCACGCCATCGCCTTCTTCGCGGACTCGGGCTTGG
>CAZOLL010000686.1:0-2398 GCA_964580365.1 uncultured Phycisphaeraceae bacterium | reverse complement strand
CTCGGCCACGCCATCGCCGCGTTCGAGCGCACGCTGATCTTCCTCGACGCTCCGCTCGATCGCGATCGCGCCGGTGTGAAGGGCGCGCTGTCCGACGCCGAGGCGCGCGGCCTCGTGCTGTTCGACGGCAAGGCGCGCTGCGCCACCTGCCATCCGCTCAACCCGGCGAACCCGATCGGCAGCGACATGAAGTTCCACAACATCGGCGTGTCCGCGCACGACCAGAACTTCGAGATGCTCGCGACGCGCGCGCTCACCGCGCTCGCGAAGAACTCCTCGGAGAACGAGCTCGACCGCCTCGCGCTGTCGTCCGACCTCTCCGAGCTCGGCCGCTTCATGGTCACGCGCGAGTACCGCGACGTCGGCGCGTTCCGCACGCCGCAGATCCGCAACGTCGGTCTCACCGCGCCCTACATGCACGACGGCTCCATGCAGACCCTGTGGGACGTGATCGACCACTACAACAAGGGCGGAGAGGTGAACGCGTACCTCGACGGCGGCATCACGGCGCTCGCGCTCGAGGAGAACGAGATCGACGACCTCGTCGCACTCCTCTTCGCGCTGACCGACCACCGCTTCGCGAACGAGAACCAGAAGGAGTTCGACCGCCAGCGCGCGCGCTCGCGCCAGGAGCGGCCGTTCCGCGACGACGCGCTGGCGAAGCGCGAGAAGCTCTCCTTCGAAGCGCGCGCCGCCGGCGCGACCGGCGCGACGAAGGGCAACTGAACGCGACGAACGAGGAGAACGAGATGAAGAGCGTCGAAACCAAGTACGTCGAGGAGCGTGACCGCCTGCTCCGCGGGCTGATGAACCTCGACCGCCGCACGTTCCTCAAGGTGTCGGCCGCCGCGTTCGCCGCGACCGCGTCGAAGGGCCTCGCGGCGCCGCACGCGTTCCAGCCGGTGGTCATCGACGCGCCGGGCGTGACGCCGTTCAAGTTCGCGTACATCTCCGACTCGCACCTCTACGAGCGCACGATCAACGACCGCTTCGTGAACCAGTTCCTGCGCGCGGTGGACGACGTGAACCGAATGGACCCGCAGCCGGACTTCGTGCTCTACGGCGGCGACCTCGCTCAACTCGGCAAGCCGAAGGAGCTGGACCTCGGCGCGCAGATCCTGAAGGCGCTGAAGGCGCCCGTGAAGATGATGGTCGGCGAGCACGACTGGTATCTCGACATGGGCGAGAAGTGGCGCTCGCTGTTCGGGCCGGACCGCTACTCGTTCGACCACAAGGGCGTCCACTTCGTCGTGCTGAACAGCGTCGTCGAGGCGGACTTCTGGACCGCGCGCGGCCTCACTCCCGAGCAGCGCATGCAGACGGTCGCCGGTCTCGACAACCAGCAGCAGAGTTCGTTCACCGTCGGCGACGAGCAACGCGCTTGGCTCGAGGCCGACCTCAAGCCGCACGGCGACGACGTCCCGCTCGTCGTGTTCTCCCACTCGCCGCTGTACCACTACTACAAGAAGTGGAACTTCTGGACCGACGACGCGCCGCAAGTGCAGGCGATCCTGAAGCGCTTCTCCCGCGTCACGGTGGTGCACGGCCACACGCACCAGCTGCTCTCCAACAAGATCGGCAACATCGACTTCCACGGCATGCTCTCGACCGCGTGGCCCTGGCCATATGCGCCGGAAGGCCTGCCCGAGCTGACGATCCAGATGAACCGGCCGGATCCGTTCAACGTCGCCGACGGTCTCGGCGACGGGCACGTCGAAGTCGCGTCGGACGGTCTCGTCGACAAGGTCTACGCGCTGTGGAACCGCAACCCGGTGACGATCACGAAGAAGTACCTGGCGACCGGCGGCCGCGAGGATCGCCCGAGCGCCGCGAACGCGTCGAGCTACTGAGCGCCCCTGAGCAGACGGAGAGAACGATGAACTCGAAGCCGATCCTCTTCTCGCTCGCGATCCTCCTCGCCGCCGGCGGCATCGCGACCGCGGTGCGCGCGGCCGCCGGTGCCAGCGGGGCCGGCGATCCCGAACCGATCGTCGTGAAGCTCTGCGACGGCGAGACCACCGCGACGCTCGCGCTCGCCGCCGCGCCGACCGCCGCCGACGGACAACGCGTGTCCGCGCAGCTCATGGCGGCGTGGCTCGCGAAGAACCCGAACGCGAATTGGGAGGAGGGCGCGACGCCGGAAGTGAAGCCCGCGCACAGCGTGGTCGAGCCGTTCGACAACCGCGGCCTCCTCGCGGACGGGCAGTCGAAGGACAACACCTACCGCGCGGTCACCGAGCTCGACGTCCTGACGTGGGAGCGCGAGGCGTGGCAGTTCGCGAAGGACGGCGCCGAGGTCTTCCACGACTCGAAGAAGCTCGGCAGCACGATCGCGGTCTCCTGCGACATGTGCCATCCGGACGCCGCGAACACGCACCCCGAGACCTACCCGAAGTTC
>CAZOLL010000685.1:0-2403 GCA_964580365.1 uncultured Phycisphaeraceae bacterium | reverse complement strand
CAGAGAACGATCAGCACACGCTCGGACTCGCCCTCGCGGAACTCTGCCTGCGCGAAGCCGGTTGGCGGACGGAATGGGGCGGGAGCCGAACTCGCACCGCCGACGTCGTCGAGCGCGTCGCCGACGGATCGCTCCGCATGGTCGCGCTGTCCGCGTCGATTGCTTCCGCGGACCCGAAGCCCCTCGAGCGCGCCGCGCTCGCGATCGAGGCGGAGTGTCGCGCGAAGCGGGTGGCGGTGGCGCTCGGTGGCGACGGGGCGTGGCCGGAAGCGCCCGCGTACGCCGTCCGATTCCGGGGACTCGAGTCCTTCTATCGTCACGCGGACGAGCAGAAGGACGTGGCGAGATGACCGGCGTCGCGTCGCTGGTGGTGCTCGATCCGGACGGGCGCGAGGTCCCGCTCCGATCCACCTGGAGCGGTCGAATCGCTCTGCTCGTGTTCGTGCGGCACTTCGGCTGCTTGTTCTGCCGGCAGCAGGTCGCCGGGCTCCTGCCGATCCTCGCGCGCGTTCGCGCCGTCGGCGCCGAGATGTTCGTCGTCGGAAACGGCACGCCCGAGGAAGCGCGAGCGTTCCGCGACGAACACGCGTCCCGATTCCCCGTCCTGACCGATCCTTCGCGCGCGAGCTACTGCGAGCTCGGGATGCGCAGGGGCGTGGCGACGGTGCTGCGTCCGAGCGTCCTCGTCCGCGCGGTCCGCGCGCTCCGGCGCGGATTCCGCCAGTCACGCGCCGCGGGCGACCCGCTGCAGCAGGGCGGAGTGCTCGTGATCGATCCGAACGGCGTCGTGGCCTGGCGATTCGCGAGCCGCGCGGCGGGCGAGCATCCCTCCGCGGACGAGGTCGCTGCGGCGGTCGAGCGCGCCGCGGACGCGCGTCACTCGACGATGCGGAGGTAGTCGAGTCCGAACATGAAGTTCTTCGGATGGGCGTCGGGATTGGTGCCGACGATCTCGACTTCGAGCTCGTTGGTCGCGGCGAGTTCGACTTCGTGCACGCGCTCGCCCGCGGGACGCACCTTCGTGTCGAACAGGTCGAGCGCGTCCTCGACCGCCTTGCCGTTCACGAGCACGCGCACGACGCCATAGTCGGGCGCCGTCGTGAACGCGAAGGCGAGCTTCGCGGCGCCGGTCTTCGGCGACGCGAACCGCAGGCGGAGCTTGTCGCCCGTCTTCGCGCCGCGCCACCACAGGTGCATCTCACGGCTGAAGCCTTCGGCGAACGAGACGTCCTGCGCCTCGGTGGTGCCGCCCGTCTTCGACACGATCTCCAGCTTCTCGCCCTCGATCGCGCCGGCGACGCCCTTCACCAGGCTCTCCGGCAGCGGGAGGATCTCGCGGTCCTTCGGATCGGCCTCGGTGAAGTCGGTCGTGCCGCCGGGCAACGCATACCAGTACGCGACGGTCGAGTAGCCCATCACGCACTCGGCCCAGTGCCACACCTCGAGCTCGAAGCGCAAGGACTCGGTGAACGGGATCGGGTCGATGACGTGGAAGCGCGCGACGGCCGTGTACCCGAAGTTCGCGGGACCGTCGCAGCGCGACTGGCAGTGGTACGGCGACTCGAACGGGGTCGGGTCGCACCACGCGTAGCCGAAGTAGTCCTCGGTGCCGGTGCCGAACGTGCTCGGGAACTTTTCGCCGTCGACGAACGCGTGCTCGTCGCCTTCACCCCACCAGGCCTTCACGGGGTTGCGCACAGCGAGTGCGACGCCGACGAAGTGGCCCGAGCCCTTCGCGTTCAACACAGACCAGTCGCTCATGGGGCGCGTGTTCAGCCGGTTCGCTCCGCGCCACCACGCGTGGAAGCGCATCGGCCGCGAGTCGCTCGTGACCCACATGCGCACCGGAACGTCGGCGCCGTCGACCGCCACCTCGAGCGTCGTGGCGAACGGCATCGGGAAGTTCGAGTAGCCGGTGCCGTTCGCGTCGATGCCGATCGGCAGCGTCTTGTGCGGCGTGCGGCCCGGCGCAGTCGCGAAGAAGTCGCCGAGCGGGGACCACACGCACGTCTCGCCGTCGGCGACGACGCGCAGCGTCGCGGAGCGCAGGAGCGCCGCGTCGTCGGGCAGGTCGATCTCGAGGCGCCGCACGACGCCGGGACCTTCGAGCTTTCGCTCGACGGTCGGCTCGCCGGTGCGCCGCACCTCGAGCTTCGGCAGCGGCACCGAGCCGTCCGACGACCACGTCTTTCCCTGCGTGTCCTTCGGGTACAGGCGCACGTTCACGTGGTGGTAGAGATCTCCCGCCGTGCACGTGACCTGCATCCTTTTCATGAACGGGAACGGGAAGTAGAGGTTGCCGCCGCGGCTCGTCATCTCGCCGAACGGCGCGGGGAATCGGGCGACCTGTCCGGAGAGCAGCATTCCCATGTCCTCTTCGAGCACGAGCGCGCCGTCGAGCCG
>CAZOLL010000684.1:0-2403 GCA_964580365.1 uncultured Phycisphaeraceae bacterium | reverse complement strand
CGATGCGCGCGGCGAACGTCGAATACCGGCTCGGTTGGAAGCCGCAGCCGCTGGACTCGGCCGTGTGGCTGTGCGCCGACGACGCCGGATACCGCTCGACGCCGCTGCAGGCCGTGCTCGCGGACGGCGTCCCGGCCGGGCGCGGGTTCTTCACGAACGCGGGGCCGCTCGCCGTGATGACGACCGTCGGGCTCGGCGAATCGGAGCTGCGCCGAGTCGCGGAATCGTTGTGCGACCCGCAGCGTCGCGCGGAGACCATCAACGAGTCGGGCCTCGCGCGCTCCGCCGTGCGCGAGACGAAGGATCCTTCGGGGCTTTTTCGCGAGCTGAAGCTGCCGCGCCTGCGCAAGGACGATCTCGCGCCCGCGGACGTCGCGAGCGCCCGCGACTGGACCGTGAATGTCGTCGGCTCGTCCGATCCGGCGGTGCGCGAGCTGGTCGCCGAAACCGGCGAGCGCGTGCGCGAGGACGTGCTCACGCTCGGCGGCATGCTGTCGCTGGTGATCGATCTGCCGCAACCGCTCGCCGACTCGATCGCGGTGGTCGTCCGGCGCGCTCCGACGCCGCGGCCGTCCGCCTACCACCTGCTCGTCAACGCGAACGTCGTCGGGACGGTCACGCCCGGCGGCGAGGACCCGACGCGCTGGGCGGAGGACGTGTTCGTGATCCCGGCCGACGCGTTCTCGTCGCAGTGGCGTGCGCAGGTGGCGATCGCAACCGAGGGCGGCTCGCTCGCGCTTGCGCGCGCCGCATTCTTTCGCGTGCGGCCACAGGTCGGCGCACTCCTCACGACGTTGCCGATCGCGGCCGGCGCCGCGAACATCGATCGATCGGCCGCCGGAGGACACCTGCGCATCGGCGGCACGGCGTACCTGAACGGGCTCGGTCTCGCTGCGCCGGGAGCCGTCGAGTTCGATCTCGACGGTCGTTTCCAGTTGTTCACGGCGGTCATCGGAGTCGACGCTTCGGCTCCGGAAGGCGCAGCCGCGTCCGCGCGAATCCTCGTGGACGGCGACGAGCGCGCGAGGTTCGATCGGCTCGTGCGCGGCAAGACCGGCTCGGCGGTTCGCGTCGACGTCGGTAACGGCCGGCGCCTGCGCATCGAGGTGGCGCCGGCTGACGGAGGCGCGGCCGGCGTGAACGTCGACCTGGGCGAGGCACGTCTCGCGGATCGGTGAGTTCGAACTCGGCTTCGAGGTCGGGAGGTCGCGATGCACGGCTCGGTCCTGATCGTCGTCGCACTGCTGCAGCCGCTCGAGGAGCCCGCGAAGCCGCCGGCGCTCGAATGCAGGGTGTGGGACGCCGACCCGGCGCACGACTGGAACCGACTCCACGTCGCGCTGTGGGACGAGACGACCAGGGCGTGTACTCGATCAACTCGTTCACCGGATTCATGAGCGGCCCGGGGACCGTGCCGATCATCGAGGCGTCCCGCGTGCGGGCGCTGTTCCCGAGCACGTTCGACATGGCGGGCCGCGTCGCGGCGGACGCGAAAGAGCGCTCGGCGAGCTACGGCGAACTGCGCGCCCTCTGGCCCCGCGAGCGCTGACGCTCGAACGGCGAAACGCCTTTATTCAATCTTCACGGTGACTTGTTCGCGGGGAGATCCGAGCCCCATACTGTCTTCGCCCGATGATCAGCATTCCTTCGACGAGTGAACTCTCACCGCCCCGGATCCAGATGAAGCGACCGAGAATCCTCGTGGTCGACGACGAAGAAGACCTCGTCAAGCTGATGGCGCACCATCTGCAGCGCGAGCACTACGAGGTGATCTCGGCGTTCGACGGCGAGTCGGCGCTGAAGGCCGCGAAGGACAAGGTGCCGGACCTCGTGATCCTCGACCTGATGCTCCCGGGCATCGACGGGCTCGAGGTGTGCCGCCGCCTGCGAGGCGACCCGCGGACGACGCACGTCCCGATCATCATGGCGACCGCGAAGGCCGAGGAGGCCGACGCGGTGATCGGACTGGCGCAGGGCGCCGACGACTACATCCGCAAGCCGTTGAAGCTGCGCGAACTGGTCGCGCGCGTCGGTGTCCGCCTGCGTGCGGCGCAGGAGCGCGTTTCGGTGGACGAGCGCAAGGTGCTGCGCTTCGGCGACCTTCTGATCGACGCGGTGAAGCACGAGGTGGCGCTGAAGGACAAGCCCATCCGGCTGACGATGACCGAGTTCCGCCTCTTGCGGCACCTCGCGTCGAACGCCGGCCGCGCGTTCACGCGCAACGAACTGCTCGACTCGGCGGTCGCACCGGACGCGATCGTGATCGACCGCAACGTCGACGTCCACGTCGCGACGCTGCGCAAGAAGCTCGGGGACTACGGCCGTCACATCCTCACGATCCGCGGACTCGGGTACAAATTCCGCGAGCATCCCGACGCCCCGGATGCTTGAACGGGGATCCTC
>CAZOLL010000683.1:0-2405 GCA_964580365.1 uncultured Phycisphaeraceae bacterium | reverse complement strand
CAGGAACGTGCCGGCGAAGATCACGGCGACCGGGGCCACCGGCAGCGCCTTGCCAGGCAGCGAGGCGAACTCGTCGGGGCTGAGATTGCGCTCGCGCGGTGCGTAGTCGTTCTTCACGTGCCCCGGGATGAGCGAGCGCGGATCGACAACGTTGCGGCCACGTTTGTGAGGCTCACTGGGCCGGGGAGTCGGCGATCGCGGCGAACTGCGACGACGCCAACGCGTTCGAGACACCCGTCGTGTTCGTCGACGGCTCGACGTCATCGCTCGACCTCGTGCTGCCCGAGCAACAGGATGGCTCGGGGATCTTCGGCACGCAGAAGCTGACGAGCTGCCAGCTCGGGCTCGACTGCTGCCACGCGTTCGACGAGAACCTCTGCGGCAGCGCTCCATCGCGCACGACACCTGCTGACTTGCCCCTCGGCGCCGGCGAGGAGTATCGCGTCGCACTCGGCTCGGCGACGAGCAAGGTGCAGGTGATCACTGGCGTCGGCACGTACACCGCTCGGCTAGCCGGGAGCATCGGCTACTCCTACTGCAAGGGCGGAAGTGCAACCGCGCCGTGTCCGTTCTACCTCGGTTCGTTCGATGCGCTCGCGGCGAGCAGCGTGACCCCGACGATGCGGTGCGCGGACGGGACGACGTCGACGAAGACGATCAGCAACTTGGTCACCAAGCTGGCGCAGCCGGCCTTCGGGATCGCTGCACAGGGCTCGTCGTCGAGCAGCAAGGGCTTCCCGCCCGGTGCGCTCGTGTTCGAGAGCGCGTTCGATATCGGGAGCGCGCACTACACCACGCGGCGCCCGAACACCGCGAACGTGGTCATGACGGCGAGCGGAGCCACGTACAGCGCTAGCAACCTCGACGTGTCGCTGAAGGTGCCGTGCAACAAGAGCACCGCGACGGTCACCGTGCGCTACACGATCGGCGCGCCCACCGGCGGCGCCGCGCTCGGCAAGCCCCCGACCGTGACCATCAACGTGCCCTCGTCGGTGACCTGCGGCGTGCCGACCACGCTGGCCGCCACGGTCAACGACCCGGATGGCGACCTGGACACCACCCGGTGGTACGTGGACGGCGTGTTGCTGGCGCCGTCGACCTCGGTCATGATCTTCACCACGGGGCACACGTTGGAGGCGGTCGCTCGTGACGAGCGAGGCGCGACGACGACGGCGAAGAAGGTGGTCCAATGTCTCTGAAGCCCATCGCCTTGATTCTCGCAGCATCGACCGTTGTGCCCGCGTGCGGCCCCCACGTCGGCGACGCCGACTGGATGCTCGACACGTTCTCCGAGGCGGCGGTTGGCCACGCAAATCTGAACGGGCTGTCCAAGTACACGTTCGAGGCCGGCGGCGAGGGCACGCGGACGAGCTTGGGCGCATGCGGGGGTGACGAGTCGCAGATCTCGTTCCGCTGGGAACGGCGTGGCGATCGGAGCATCGCCGTCGTCCCGGAAGAGGGAGAGCAGCACGTCTTCAACTCGAACGACGACGAGAGGCGTCTCAGTCTCACGGGGCGTTGTGTTGCACCCGACGCCGAGGAGGCACGGTTCGAGTCGATCCAGGGCGGGCAGGTCGCTAAGGAGTGGACTCTCGTGCGGGGAGACGTGTGCATCGAGGTCCCCACCTGCCCCGAAGACACCGAGTGCGATTGCGTCACCGTGTGGTGCGACGAGCCGCCCCCACCTTGCAAGTAGGGCGCGTCGCCGGAGGCGCCTTCGGAGCCAGACCGGCGCGAGCATCTGCCCGAGCGACGGCCTCGCCGTAAGCATCACGGCCTGGTTCGATCCGAGGTTGGCCGGCGCGCCTTCGAGCAAGCCGCGCCCAAGGATGTGCGCGCACTCGCGGTAGGCGACGTGGACGGTGATCGCGGCGACGAGGCCGCGATCGGCGGCGAGACGGCGACCTCCGTGCTCGCGCCCCAGTGACGACGTCCGGCGGCCTTGCTACGCATGCGCTACGCCCTCCGCTTCGTCCGCGCGGAAATCAAACGAAGCCGCGGCCTTCCGCCGAGAGAATCGGGCCCTGAAAATCCGTGTGTCGCTGGTTCGATTCCGGCCCTGGGCACCGACCGCGGTGCCGCGCGGCGGTGGGACGCGGCTCAACCGTTGGGGTCGTAGCCGACGTCGCAGCCGTAACGGATTGCGACCTCGCCGGCGTCGTCGGCCTGCACGCTGGCGCACGGATCGGCGCACAGGTGGATGATCGCGGCGTCGACCCAGAAGGCGTCGGGCTCGCACGCTGCGGCCGAGGGCACCTGATGGAACAGGTGTACCGCGCCGGTGCCATCGGTCCACTGCACCTCGAGCGTGTCGGGATCGATGCTGTCGCCCTCGGGCGCCGGCGGGATCGCGAGGTCGCACGAGATCGGCACGACCTCGACCACGCCGGTCGCGACGGTCTCGA
>CAZOLL010000682.1:0-2412 GCA_964580365.1 uncultured Phycisphaeraceae bacterium | reverse complement strand
CGCTCGAGGACATGGTCGCGCGCAACGCGGAGATCGCGCTGCGCTTGATCAAGAAGCTGGCGAAGCGCCTCGACTCGGCCGACTCGCTCATCGAGGTGCTCCTTCACCGCGACCCGAAGGCTCGCGTCCTGCTCGCGCTCTCGTGCTACGGCGCCGGCCGCTTCGACGAGGCGGAGCCGCACCTGAAGGAGGTCGCGGAGGCGCGCGCGGACGATCCGCTCCCGTTCGAGTTCCTCGGCCGGATCTACTTGCAGACCGAGCGATACGAGGAGGCGATCGACGTCCTCGAGCACGCCGTCGCGCTCGAGCCGAACGACGCGCGGCTCGCCAACCAGTTGGGTTCTTGCCGGATCCGCGTCGGCGACCCGGTGCACGCGCTCGCGTCGTTCCAGAGAGCGATCGAGCTCGACGGCGACTACGGCATCGCGCGCTACAACGCGGGAGTCGTGCTCGCGTCGATGGGGAGGAACGCCGAGGCGATCGACGAGCTGACGGCTGCGGCGCGGCTCCTGCCGAAAGACTCCGACCCGCCGGCTACGCTCGCGGAGATCGAATCGCGGCTCGGCCGCCCGGACGAGGCGCTGCGCTGGGCGCGCGAGGCCGCGGGCCGCGCGCCGGACGACGCGCGCCTGCAGTTCTCGCTCGGCCGCTTCGCGAACGCGGCGGGCGACGCGTGCGCCGCCGCGATCGCGTTCGGCGCCGCGACGGAGCTGGCTCACGAAGACCCGGCCGGCCCGCGCGAGCTCGCGCGGGTCAAGGCGGCGCAGGGCGACTACCGCGCGGCGATCGCCGCGATGCACGATGCGATCGCGCGCGACCCGGAATCCCCGTGGCTCCACGTCGAGCTCGCCGATCTCGCGCAGGACACCGGGCGCGGCACGATGGCGCGCCAGCACCTCGACCTCGCGGTGAAGCTCGGGCTCGAATCGGCGGACGTGCTGCGCCGATTGACGCGACTGTGCGAGGACGATTGCGACGAGGCCGGCGCGCGCGCCGCGTTCGACCTCCTCTCCGCCGCGGCGACCAAGGACGATGCCGCGCGGCTCGCGCTGGCGGAGCGCCTCGCGAACTCGACCCTGCCCGGCATCCGCAACCCGGCGCGCGCGGTCGAGATCGCGCGTGAAGTGGTGGAGCGTCGCCGCGGCAACGACCCGTCGTCGCTGTTCGCTCTGGCCCAGGCGCTCGACGCCGACGGCGACCCGCTCGCGGCGGCGTCGTGCTGCGAGCGTGCGGCGGCTCTGCTCGAACCGGCCGAGCCGATGCACCAGTTGTTGTCGCGTCGCGCCGAGGAGTTCCGCGCCGTCGCACGGAAGTGATCGTCAGGTCGCACCGGTCGCGCGCCAGATCTCCGCGGCGTACTCGCGGACCGCGCGGTCGCTCGAGAAACGGCCGCTGCGCGCGATGTTGATCACCGCCATCGAGAGCCAGGCGTCGCGCTGCTCGAACCGGCGATCGACCTTCTCCTGCACGTCGACGAAGGGGCCGAAGTCGTCGGTGATGAAGTAGGGGTCGTCGCGCTTCAAGCCGTCGACGAGCGGGCGGAACAGGCTCGCGTCGCCGCCGGAGAACCGGCCGCTCTCGATCGCGGCGATCGCGCGCGAGAGACGCGGCTCGGCGCGGAGGTTCGCTTCGGGCGAGCGGCCGGCGGCGCGGCGCGCGTCGATCTCCTCCGCGGTGGCGCCGAACACGAACATGTTGTCGCGGCCGACTTCCTCGAGCATCTCGATGTTCGCGCCGTCGAACGTGCCGACGGTGAGCGCGCCGTTCATCATGAACTTCATGTTGCCGGTGCCCGACGCCTCGGTGCCGGCGGTCGAGATCTGCTCGGACAGGTCGGCGCCGGGGATGATCAGTTCGGCGACCGACACGCCGTAGTTCGGGACGAAGACGACCCTGAGCCGGTTCGCGAGCCGCACGTCGGCGTTGATCGTCGCGCCCACGTCGTGGATGAGGCGGATGATCAGCTTCGCGGTGGCGTACGACGACGCCGCCTTGCCGGCGAAGATCACGCTGCGCGGCACCCAGTCGGCCTGCGGGTCGGCAAGGATCGCGTGATAGCGCGTCACGACGTGCAGCACGTTGAGCAACTGGCGCTTGTATTCGTGGACCCGCTTGACCTGCACGTCGAACAGGCTCGCCGGGTCGAGACGTATGCCGAGTTCGCGATCGATGTGGCTGGCCAGGCGCACCTTGTTGACATGCTTGACGGTCGCGAACGCAGCGCGCAGCGCGCCGCTGTCGACGTGATCGGCGAGCTTCTTCACCTGGCACAGGTCGAGCCGCCAGCCGCTGCCGATCGTGCGGTCGAGCAGCGCCGCCAGGCCCGGATTGGCCTGCGCCAGCCAGCGCCGCGGCGTGACGCCGTTCGTCACGTTGGTGAAGCGCTCGGGATAGAGCGCGGCGAAGTCGGCG
>CAZOLL010000681.1:0-2412 GCA_964580365.1 uncultured Phycisphaeraceae bacterium | reverse complement strand
GGTCGCATGCGAGTCGTCGACCATGACCATCGCGCCGTGCTTCTCCGCGAGGTCGCAGATCTCCGGCAAGGGCGCGAGGTCGCCGTCCATCGAGAACACGCCGTCGGTCACGATGAACTTGTCGCGGCAGTTCTTCTGCGCCGCGGCCTCGAGCTGCAGGGCGAGGCTCTTCATGTCGGCGTGGTCGTAGATGAAGCGTTGCGCCTTCGCGAGCCGCACGCCGTCGATGATCGACGCGTGGTTCAGCTTGTCGGCGATGATCGCGTCCTCGGGTCCGAGCAGCGTCTCGAACACGCCGCCGTTCGCATCGAAGCACGACGTGTAGAGGATCGTGTCCTCGGTGCCGAGAAAGGTCGAGAGCTTCTTCTCGAGCGTCTTGTGCAGGTCCTGCGTGCCGCAGATGAAGCGGACCGACGACAGGCCGTAGCCGCGCGCGTCCAGCGTCGCGTGCGCGGCGGCGATGAGCTCCGGGTGCGACGACAGGCCGAGGTAGTTGTTCGCGCAGAAGTTCAGGGCTTCCTTGCCCATCACCTTGATGCGCGCGCCCTGCTTCGACTCGAGGATGCGCTCGGACTTGAAGACGCCGTCGGCGCGGATCTGCGAGAGCGTGGCTTCGATGCGTTCGCGGGTCGAGTCGGGGAACATGGCGCCTCGGTGTCTTCGGGGAAGAACGCGGACGGTATCGGCTCCGCGGAGGCGAGTCGAGGCGTCATTCGTGCGCGACCGGCACGCGGCGGATCGAAGATCGCGGAGCCGACGAAAACGCGGAGAGGGAGAACAGGGACGACGCGAACAATGCGAGTGCGAGAGAGCGCATGCGGACCTCCGATGGGCGGCGGCCGCGAAAGCACGGCGAGCCGTGGAGGTCGAGGCGACGCGGTGGCGCGCCGCCGACCGGGAATCTCGAAGAAAGCGGGGCTCACTCCGACGTGAGGAACCGCGCGATCCGCGCGGTCAGCTCCGGCCCTTGCGCCGTCGAGAAGATCGCCTGCGCGTGCGCGGCGCCGTCGAGGAGGACCAGCTCTTTCGGTTCGCTCGCGCGTTCGAACTGATCGCGGATCGCTTCGAGCCGCGGCTTGCCGCCCGGCCCGGGATCGTCCTTCGCGAGGATGAAGAGCTTCCTCCCCTTCATCCGTTCCGGTGCGTCGATCGGCGAGTGCGCGAGCAGGACGACGCGATCGATCTCTCGGTCGTTGCACTCGACCGACGCGTTGCCCGCGGCGAACCCGCCGAGGCTGCCGCCGACGACCGACACCGACTTCGCGCCGGCCGCGCGCAGGAAGCGCACGGCGCCGAGCACGTCGCGGTCGAGGAGCGGCATCGCGTCCTCGGCGGAGCCGCCGCCTTCGTTCTCGTAGCGGAAGTCGATCGCGAGCGCGCGGAACCCGAACGTCGCCAGCTCGCGCGCCAGCGGCGCAAAGCTGTCGCGATGGAAGCGTCCGCCGTGCGCGAGCACCACGCCGCGATCACCGGTGCCGTAGAGATCGGCCTTCAGCGTGACGCCGTCGGTGGAGGCGAACGAGACGAGCTTCGGACCGTGATCCTCGGGCGGAGCGGCCCGCTTCGAACACGCCGCGGCGAAGGTCGCGGCGACCAGGCACGCGCCAAACGCGAGCGCCTCGCCGCGCGTCACGGGTACAGCACGACCTTCATCGTCTCGTTCTTGCGGAACTTGCTCATCGCGTCGTTGAAGTCCGAGAGCTTCGCCTCGTGCGTCACGATGTGGTCGACTGAGAGCCCTGCCTTCAGCATGCCGAGCATGCGGTACCAGGTGTCGTACATCCGACGCCCGATGATCCCCTTCAGCGTGCGGCCCTTGAAGACGACGCCGCCGTTCCAGTCGTGCAGGGTGACCGCCTTCTCCTTGCCGATGCCGAGCTCGACCAGCTCGCCGCCCCACCGCAGCATCGCGATGCCGTCGTTGATCGCGTCGGGGTGTCCGCTGATCTCGAGCGCCGCGTCGACGCCGGCGCCGCCGGTCTTCTCCTGGATCGCCGCGAGCGCGGCCTTGCGCTTCTCGGCGCTGCCGGTGTCGAGCACGACGACGCGCTCGATGCCGCGCGGGTGCGCCGCGTTCTTCGTCGCGGCCCAGCGCCGTGCTTCGTTCAGGTTGTACGGGTTGACCTCGGTGACGAAGACCTGCGCCGCGCCCATGAACTCGACCACCGCCGCGGTCATCGCGCCGATCGGGCCGTAGCCGAGCACGGCGATCGAGCGCCCGGCGACGTCGGTGGCGCACGCGGTGTGCACCGCGTTGCCGAGCGCGTCGAGGAACGCGCCGACCTTGAGCGGCACCGACGCGCGATCGAGGCGGATCAGGTTCGACGCGGGGACGACGACGAAGTTCGCGAAGCAGCCGTCGCGGTGCAGCCCGCAGATGACCGTGTTCTCGCAAACGTGCCCTTGTCCGGT
>CAZOLL010000680.1:0-2415 GCA_964580365.1 uncultured Phycisphaeraceae bacterium | reverse complement strand
ACCGGCGCCGAGGTCGCCGCGCTCGTCGCGGGCCTGGACATCGACCGCGCGCGCCGCGCCGAAGAGGAGCGCGAGCGGCTCGCGGGCGAAGCGCGCAACAAGGCCGCCGAGCGCGCGGCTCAGCCGCGCGTCGAGCCGCCGCCGGCGTTCGGCGGCGTGCAGCCCGACCCGAACCCGGCCTGACGCTCAGCCGCGCTGCGGCGCGGGCATCTTCAACCTCAGCAGGCGGTACACCTCGTCGAGCGCGCGCTGCGTCGCGCCTCCCGGTCCATAGAACATGTCCGCGGCGATCTTCCGTCGCACTTCCGCGAGCTCGTGCGGCGCGTCGATCGCGCGGTCCAGCGCTCGCCGCCCCTCCTCCGCGGTGCGGAACACGACGCCGCCCTTGCGTCCCCACGTTTCGAGATCGACGCTGTCCTTGTACCGCTCCGACTCGAACAGCCCGGGCACGTCGGCGAAGAGGATCGGCCGGTCGAGCAGCGTGAACTCCTGCGACACCGAGCTCGCGTCGGTGACGAGGACGTCCGCGGCGGCGAGCAGCGGGACGACGTCGCTCTCGCTCGCCACCGAGACGTTCTCCCAGTGCCACGCATCGATGCGCGCGCGCCAGTCGATCGGGCTGCGGCTCGCGTCGAGCAGGTGATCGTGCAGCTTCACGACGACGCGCGTTCTCGGGCGCGCGGCGAGCGCGGCGAGCAGCGGCTCGCCGAGGGTGAACAGCGAGCTGTGCTCGGTCCACGTCGGCGCATAGAGGACGCACGTCTCGCCGTCCTTCACGCCGAGTCGGCGTCGCACCGCCTTCGCGTCGATCGAGCCGTCGACCAAGCGATCGAGCTTCGGCATGCCGACGCTGGCGAGGCGACGGTCGCCGTCCTTCAGGATCTTCAGCGCGGCGAAACGGCGGCGCTGGTACTCGCCGACCAGGAACACGCGGTCGAACCAGCGCGCGCGATGGTTGATCGAGCGGCCTTTGAACGACACGCCGTGGAACAGGAGGACCTTCGCGCGGCAGCGCTTGCCGAAGCGTTGGCCGTCGGGCGACAGGTAGAGGTCGGCCTTCAACCGGCGCGCGTCGCGGCGCGTGACGAAATCGACGCGCTCCAGCCCGCCGAGGCGCGCCATCTCGCGGTAGTCGTCGCCGCCTTGGTACTTCCCCGTGAACCAGAGCTGCACGCGCGGATCCTGCTCGAGAACCTTCACGATCGGCTGCAGCACCACGACGTTCATGACCGAGCTGGCCGACAGCAGCACCGACCGCTTGCCCGGGAACGGGAGGTACTTCCGGAGGTGCGCGGGCGCGAACGAGAGACCCATTCCGTGAGACTAAGGACGCGCCGCGAGCGAGGCGAGAAACGAGAACAGCTTCTCCGCGCGCCGCGCGTGCGACCACGCACGGACCCGTGAGAGCGCCGCGTCTCGCAGTCGCCCGCCGAGCGCGGGGTCGGCGAGCACGCGGCGGATCGCCGCCGCGAGCAGGTCGGGGCGGTCGGGCTCGACGAGGAGGCCGGTGCGATCGGCGCGCACGATCTCGCGCACGGCGGGCAGATCGGTCGCCACCACCGGAGTGCCGAGCGCCATGTACTCGAGGATCTTGAGCGGACAGGTGTAGACGCGCCACTCCTTCGAGCCGCGGCCGGGCAACGGGTGCACCGCCACGCGCGCGCCGCGCACCAGTTCGAACAACTCCTGCTGCGGGATCCAACTGCGGAACGAGACGCGGTCCGCGATGCCGAGCCGCTCGGCCTGCGCGCGAAACGGGGCGAGGTCCGCGTCGGTCGGGCCGCCCGCGACGAGCAGGCGCGCGCCCGGCAGGAGCGCCATCGCATCGACGATCACGTCGGTGCCCTTCTCGCTCGACGTCTTGCCGACGTAGATGACGTCGAGCGGGCGCGGCTCGTCGCGGTACTCGCGCGTGGACGTGACCGGCGCGGGCGCGCCGTTGCGGAGGAGCAGCGTCGGCACGTCCGAGACGCGGCGCACGCGGCGCCGCATCGCGCGCGTGGTGCACACCACGCCGTCGACCTCGCGGTAGCACCGCCGCTCGAACGCACGATCGACGCGCGCCATCCTCAACGCGAACGGCTTCACGGACGGGTCGTCGCCCCAACTCCGTCCGCGCTCGGCGATCGCCCACGTCGTGTACGGCTGGTGCGCTTCCATCAGCACGCGCATCCCGACCTGCCGCGCGTGGGGGAGGAGCATCGACGCGATGCGGACCTGGCGGAAGTAGAGGACGTCGACCCCGTCCTTCGCGAGCGCGTCGACCACGCCGCGCAGGTACGCGGCGTAGCGCGCCGAGCGCTTCACCGGCTCGAGCGGCACGTGGCGGATCCGCGAGCGCGCGTCCCCGGCGAGCGCGGCGCCGAGCTGGCAGCGCGCGAGCGCGTCGTCGAACGTCCCGTTCGAAAGCGGGCC
>CAZOLL010000679.1:0-2418 GCA_964580365.1 uncultured Phycisphaeraceae bacterium | reverse complement strand
ACGCGAGTCGCCCGGCCTCCGACAGGACAGCGTCGCTGTCCTTGCCGGAGCGTTCGAGCAGGCCGAGGTCGACACAGCGCTCGATCACTCGCCAGCCGAGCACCTCAGGGCGCGCGCCGAGCAACTCCCGGAGCACGTCGCGTGCGCCGATCGGGCGTGCAAGATCGGCGGCGAGGCGAGCCACCGCGAGGAACTCGGGTCGGTCGCGACCGACAGCGACAGTCGCCTGAGCGTCGAAGCTCGAAACGGCCACGGAGCGGGTGAGGCGAATCATGGGTTCTCCCAGCCGATGTCTCGCGCGTACAGCGGTGAGGCGCCGAGGTCGCGGAGGAGTTCGGAGCGGCAGTCGGTCGACGCCATCCAGCTGCGGTGGCCGATCAGCACGAGCTGGTACCGCGCGCGGGTCAGCGCGACGTTGAGTCGGTTCGGACTATTCAGGAAGCCGGCTGTCCCGCTCTTCACGAACGAGAGGAGCACCAGATCCGCCTCGTGCCCTTGGAACCTGTCGGCCGTGCAGAGCGTGACGTGCACCCGCCCGCCGCCGCGTGGGAGACGGAAGTTGCGCGTGTTCCCGCGCTGGCCGCTCAGGTCTTGCAGCCGGTGACGGAGCAGCTTCTCCTGCCCGCGGTAGAACGTGAGGACCGCGACCTCCCACGGTGCCTGCGGATCCTTGCCCGGGTGCGGCGCCGCCGCGGCCCACCTCGTGAACTCCTGCAGCTCGCGTATCACCGCTTCCGCCTCGGCGGGGTTGCTGTTCCCGGGCGAGTTGCGACCGCGACCCCGGTGGAGAGGAGCGATGTCGAGCCACCCTGCACGGCGCGCGTAGCGTCGGTACCCCCACTCGCGAGCCGCGTGCATCCCCGACGCGTCCTTCAACAGGTCGTCGTCAGCGTAGAACTTCGCCCGCGGAAACGCAGAGATGTCGGGATGCATCCTGTGCTGGAAGGAGAGCGAGACCATGCGCTCGCCAAGGGTTGCGCGCGGGAGCCCGTCGGTGAGCGCCGTGCCCTGCGACCACCCGAGCGAGCCCGCGCCGACCTGCAGGATCTCCAAGATCGACGGCATCGAGACGCGCCGCATGTTCGCGAGGTCTTCATCGAGGGCTTCGTCCGGCGTCTGGACGCGCCCGTCACGAAGCGTCCGTGGTCGGCGATTGCGAAAGAACCGGTCGCCCAGCGTCTTCGGTCGCAGGTCGCGCAGCTCGTCGAGCAGTCGCTTCTGCTCGGGCTCGTTGTAGCGAAGCTCGTATGCGCGGACCTGCCGCCACGCCACCTCGTCCGCCCACGTCACGGGTTCGTCGTGCGGCCTGACGCCCAACGCTCGTCGGTGAGCCTCCCAGTCAGGCAGCGCGGGCACGTCGCCGGCCACCGACTCGAGGTCGCCGGGGAGCCGATGCTCCCACGCCGCTATCGTCTCAGGCTTGCCGAAGACGACGTCGGCACAGAGCAGCTCCGGGCACGCACCGGGCTCGACGTTGTCGAGATCGACGGCCGCGACGCCTCGAGCCTCGGTCTCGGTGGTGAGCAACTGCGCCTCGTCGTCGGAGCTAACCGCCACGAGCGAGCGCACCCTCATCCCCCGCGAAACGGCGGTGGACGCGACGAACGCATGGGCCGTCGCGCGTGACACCTCGGGAGGGAGTAGTCCGCGAAGGTTCTCCGCGAGGTCCTGCTCCTCCACGTAGGGCGAGAGCTGACGCCTGTCGCCCACGACGACCCATCGCTTCGCATAGGCGGCCGGCACGAGAAACTCCGTGAACGTCGTCTTGGACGCCTCGTCGAGAATCAGGAAGTCGAACGGCTCGATGTCGTCGCCGCCCCTCCGCGCGGCCTTGATCGCTGGGTGCTGGAGGATGCCGATGGTCGTTCCGCAGACCAGGTTCGACGCGTCGAGCAGCAGGCTGGCGAACGCGGACTCCTCGCCCTTGCGCGTCAACGCCTCCTTCAACATGCGACGCGCGGCGGCACCGGCCTGCTCGGCGCCACGAGGCCGGTCGATGTGATCGAGGATCTCGCCGCTCCAGGTGCGGAGCAGGTTGCGAAGCGTCCATGCTCCGACCGCGGGCGACGTGACGTTGTTCTCGTCACCGATTCGGATCGGCATCACGAGCTTCTCGTCGGCCTCGTCCTGCCACTCGATCAGCCGCTCGAGCACGTTGTCGACGGCGACGTGCGTCGAGGCGACCAGCAGCACGCGCTTCCGCGCCCGCGTGACCTGCACGATCAGCTCGCAGATGGCCGTGGTCTTGCCCGAGCCGGGTGGACCCTCGAGCACCGCGAAGTCCGGCGTCCCGAGAGCGCGTCGTACGAACTCTCGCTGCTCCGTGGTTCCATCGCGCAGAAGGGCATCAGGCTCGCGTCGCAGGAAGACCCAAGCGTCCTCGGGAACCTCCTCGCGCACGACACTCGTCCACGTGGG
>CAZOLL010000678.1:0-2420 GCA_964580365.1 uncultured Phycisphaeraceae bacterium | reverse complement strand
CACGGCGTCCCACACGAGCGTCGCGGCGGCCGCGCGCTCGGCTTCGGTCGCTTTCTTCGCGCGCGTGATCTCCTCGATGGCGCGGATGCCGTCGGTGAGCGCGACGATCGCGGACGGCGCGTTGAAGTCGTCGTCCATCGCCTCGGTCACCCGGCGCTCGACGTCCTTCGCCGCGTCCTCCGCGCGCTTCGCGAGGTCCGGCGGCGCGGAACCCGCTGCGCCGGCGCCGGCGCGCGCGCGCAGATCCGAGAGCTTCAGCAAGTGCTCGTACACCGCCGCGAGCCGCACGGCGTTGCTCGCCATCGCCGCGGTGCTGAAGTCGGCGTTCGAGCGGTAGTGGTACTGGAGCTGCGTGAAGCGCACGAGCTCGGCGCCGAAGCGCTCGAGCGCGGCCTTGATCGTGAAGAAGTTGCCGAGCGACTTCGACATCTTCTCCTTGTTCACGGTGAGCAGGCCGTTGTGGATCCACGTGTTCACGTGCGGCTCGCCGACGAATGACTCGCTCTGCGCGACCTCGTTCTCGTGGTGGGGGAAGATCAGGTCGAGGCCGCCGCCGTGCACGTCGAAGCGCGGCCCGAGCAGCTCGTACCCCATCACGCTGCACTCGATGTGCCAGCCGGGCCGTCCTCTTCCCCACGGAGAGTCCCACGCGGCGCCCGCCACGTCCTCCGTCTTCCACAGCGCGAAGTCGAGCGCGTCGTCCTTGTCGTCCTCGACGTCCTTCCGCGTGCCCACGCGCAGCTCGTCGACCTTCCGGCCGGAGAGCTTGCCGTAGTGCGGGTTGCTGCGGACGCGGTAGTAGACGTTGCCCTTCGCGGTCGCGTACGCCGCGCCCTTCGCGATCAACCCCTCGATGAAGCGGATGATCTGCGGGATGAAGTCCGACACCTTCGGCGCGTGCGTCGGCGGCGCGATGCCGAGGCCCGCCATGTCGGAGCGCTCCTGCCGGATCATCTTCTCCGAGAGCTCGAGCGGCGCGATGCCGAGCTTCTTCGCGCGGTCGATGATCTTGTCGTCCACGTCGGTGTAGTTGCGGACGTAGGTCACCTCGTACCCGCGATGGCGCAGCCAGCGCGTGATCACGTCGAACGTGATCGCCTGCATGGCGTGGCCGAGGTGGCACTCGTCGTAGACGGTCACGCCGCACGCATAGAGGCGGACCTTCCCCTTCTCGATCGGCGCGAGCGGTTCCTTCTTGCGGGTGACGGTGTTGTAGACGCGGATCTCGGGGAGCATCCGGCCAAGTTAGCAGCCTGGGGACGCGGTGGGACGTGGCTTGGCGGGCCGCGTCGCGAACAGCGAGGTGACGATCGAGATGCCGAGGATCGCGCCGATCACGCCGAGCGACACGCCGACCGGCACCTTCACGAAGTCGAGCGCGAGCATCTTGGCGCCGACGAAGACGAGCACGAGCGCGAGGCCGACCTTCAGGTGGCGGAAGCGCTCGAGCACGCCGGCGAGCAGGAAGTAGAGCGAGCGCAGTCCGAGGATCGCGAAGATGTTCGAGGTGAACACGACGAACGGGTCGGTGGTCACCGCGAAGATCGCCGGGATCGAGTCGATCGCGAACACCACGTCGGTCCACTCGATCGCGAGCAATGCGACCAGAAGGGGCGTCGCCACGCGGCGGCCGTCGACGCGCGTGACGAAGCGCTCGCCGTCGAGGCGGTCCGACATCGGCAACACCCGGCGCAGCACGCGCATCACTTTGTTGTTCGCGGGATCGGGCGGCGCGCGGTGCAGCAGGAGCTTGATCCCGGTCAGCGCCAAGAGCGCGCCGAACACGAGGATCATCCAGTGGAACCGCGCGAGGAGCGCGGCGCCGGCGACCACGAACGCCGCGCGCATCGCGAGCGCGCCGAGGATGCCCCAGAACAGGACGCGGTGCTGCAGCGCCGGCGGGATGGCGAACGCCGAGAACACCACCGCGAACACGAAGATGTTGTCGACCGAGAGCGCCTTCTCGATCACGTAGCCGGTCAGGAACTCGAGTCCGACCCGGCTGCCGTGGGCGTGCCAGATCCACGCGCCGAAGCCGAGCGCGAGAGCGACCCATGCCGCGCTCCACCCGGCCGCCTCCTTCAGCGTGACCGCGTGCGCGCGCTTGTGGAACACGCCGAGGTCGAGTGCCAGCATCACCAACACGAACGCGAGGAACCCCGCCCAGGCCGCGGGGTGACCGATCGATTCGAGTTCCATGTTCGAACGCCTCCGGGGCTCGCGCGCGGGTCAGCGCGCCGACACGGCCGGGGCGCCGTGCAGGCCGGTCAATGCGCGCAGCCGCCGCACGCGCTCATCGATCGGCGGGTGGGTGGAGAACCAGCTCGCGACGCGGCCCAGCGCGGTGGCCGGGTTCACGATGAACAGGCTCGCGGTCGCTGGAACTTCGTGCGCGGGCGGCACGCGCGCCGCGACCGCTT
>CAZOLL010000677.1:0-2421 GCA_964580365.1 uncultured Phycisphaeraceae bacterium | reverse complement strand
GTTCGAGGCCGAGCAGGAGAACCCGCGCCGCAAGGTGGCGGTGAAGGTGCTGAAGCCAGCGTTCGCCGCCGGCGCGGCGCTGAAGCGCTTCGAGGTCGAAGCCGAGATCCTCGCGCGTTTGCGTCACACGAACATCGCGCAGGTGATCGCGTCGGGAGTGCACCGCTTCGAGCAGGGCCCGTTCTCGTTCGACCTGCCGTGGTATGCGATGGAGCTGCTCGACGGCGCGACCAGCGTCGTGCAGTTCGCGAGCGAGCGCCGCCTCGACGAACGCGCGCGCCTCGAGTTGTTCCGGCACGTCTGCGACGCGGTGCTGCACGCGCACCAGCGCGGCGTGATCCACCGCGACCTGAAGCCGGGCAACGTCCTCGTCGACGCGTCGGGCACGCCGAAGGTGATCGACTTCGGCATCGCGCGCGCGACGGAGCTGGAAGGCACGCGCGAGTCGCTCGCCACGCGCGCGGGCGACCTGCTCGGCACGCTGCGTTACATGGCGCCCGAGCAGGTCGACGGCCGCGCGGACCAGGTGGACGTGCGCACCGACGTCTACGCGCTCGGCGTGGTGCTCTTCGAACTCTTGACCGGCGCGGCGCCGATCGAAGTGGACGAGTCGACGCTCGACGAAGCGGTGCGCAAGATCCGCGTCGAGCCGCCGCGGCGCCTGCGCCAGACGTCCCCGTCGTCGCGCCGCGAGCTCGAATGGATCGTGTCGCGCGCTCTCGAGAAGGAGCCGTCGCGGAGATACCCGTCGGTCGCCGCGTTCGCGCTCGATCTGGAGCGCCTCGATCGCGGCGAGCCGTTGCTCGCCGGCCCGCCCGGCCTCGGTTACCGCGCGGGACTGTTCGCGCGGCGACACAAGGTCGCGTTGTCCGTGTGCGCGATCGTCGTCGCCCTGCTCGCCGGCTGGATCGTCACGCTGATGGCGTCGATCGAGGAGTCGAACGCGAACGCGGCGCGCGCGGAGAAGGAAGTCGAGAAAGCGACCAACGTGATCGGCCTGCTCGAGTTCGCGATCGGCCGCGCGGCCGGCGACAAGCAGTCCGGCGACGTGCCGATCGTGAAGGTGTTCGACGAGATGGAAGCCGCGATCCCCGCGCACCAGTACGACCCGGACGTCGAGGCCAAGCTCTGCCTGGCGCTCGGCGAGTTCCGCATGAAAGCCGGCGACAACGAGCGGGCGCGGAAGCTCCTCGAGCGCTCGCTGCAGCTGCTCGAGAAGGACGGCCGCCTCGACAGCGCGGACGCCCTCGACGCGAAGGCCACTCTCGCGCGGCTCGAGGTCATGGGCGGCCAGCTCGGCGTCGCGGAGTCGATGCTCGCGCAAGCCTCGAAGGAGCCGGCCGAGCGATCGTCGCGGCGGCCGAGCCAGGACGTCGCAGTCGCGCACGACCGTCTCGCGCTCTTGATCGCGCAGGCGAAGCCCGCCGATGCGGAGTCGCTCGCGCGTGCCGTGGTGGAGCAGCTCACCGGCGAAGGCCGCGACCCGGGCGACAACCTCGGCGTGTTCCAGAACTGGCTGGCGCGCGCGCTCGGCCAGCTCGGACGTTTCGAGGAGGCCGAGCGCGCCGCGCGCGACGCGGTCGACACCGAGGTACGCCTGTTCCCGGACGCGCCGGCGCGCGCCGACAACGCGCGGCTCACGCTCGCGACGATCCTGCTCGACGCACGACGGATCGACGAGGCGTTCCGACTCGCGCTCGCGGCGTGCGCGGGTCTCGAAGCGCAGCTCGGTCCGACGCACCAGAAGGTGATGTCCGCGCGCGCGATCGCGGCGCGGGCCCGTTTCGCCGCGGGCGAACGCGAAGCGGCGCTCGAAGAGGCCCGCGCGATGCTGGAGCAGCGTGTCGCGATTCAGGGCGCCGCGCATCCGGACCTGCTCGGCGCTCGCTCCCTCTTCGGTTGGATGCTGCTCGAAGTCGGCCGTCCGGGCGACGCGGAGCGGGAATTCGAGCTCGCGCTCGGTGAGCCCGCGAAGGAGCTGCGCCCCGACCATCCGGAGATCGCGCGGACGCGAATCCTCCTCGGCCGCGCGCGGGCCGCCCTCGGCCGCCGCGACGAAGGGATCTCCGCGATGGAGGAAGGGCTCGCCGCGCTCGAACGCGAGCTGGGGCCGTCGCACCCACGCGTCGCCGAGGCGCGCGCCTGGCTGGACGCCGCGCGCTGACCCGACGCATCCGCCGGCGATCGCCCCCAGCCGCTTGCCCGCGCGCGTGCGCGGTCCTACCCTTTGCCGCTCCACGGGCCGTAGCTCAGCTTGGCTAGAGCGCTTGCTTGGGGTGCAAGAGGTCGGCAGTTCAAATCTGCTCGGCCCGACCACATGATGCGGAGGGAGCCGGGAGGCGACGCGTCTCCCGGCGTCCGACCCGCTCTTCGGTGATCCGTTCGGGAGACCCCATGCACGCGACGTCCGCCGTCCGCTCC
>CAZOLL010000676.1:0-2422 GCA_964580365.1 uncultured Phycisphaeraceae bacterium | reverse complement strand
GCGCCGCCGCCGCCGGTGCGGCCGCGCTCGGGCGCGCAGCGCCGGCCGCCGGCCGCGGCCGCGCCCGGCGCGCCGGCCCCCGCCGCGGGCTCGAGGAGGTCGGCGTGCTCCGCGGCGAGCTTCTCCGCGACGCGCACCGCGGTCTCGACCCCGACGCGGTGCCGGCCGTCGATGCCGGCAACGACGAGCAACGCGGCTCTCGGCAAGTCGCCGTCTTTCGAAGGGACGCCGAGCCGCACGACCGACAGCGGGCGTCCGCCGCGGCTCTTGCCGATCTCGATGACGCTCGCAACGCCGCCGTGAGCACGCGCGAGCGCCGACAGGCGGGCGTCGAGCGCGGGACCGACGAGCGGCGCGTCGTCCGCGCGCGCCGAGCCAACGCAGAGCGACGCGACGAGCGCGAGCCCTGCGAGCTCCGCGCGAAGGAAGTCCGTGCGTCGCATCAGCGGACCACCGCCGTCGCCTTCGTGATCGACAGCTTCTCGGTCGTGCGTCCGCTGCTCGAGCCACGCGCCTCCATCTGCTTCAGCACGTCCATCCCCGACACGACCTCGCCGAAGATCGTGTGGTTGTCATCGAGCCACGGCGTCGCGACGAACGTCAGGAAGAACTGGCTGCCGTCGGTGCCGGGCCCGGCGTTCGCCATGGAGAGGAGACCCGGCCGATCGTGGCGGACCTTCGGCGAGAACTCGCCCGAGTACTCGTACCCCGGACCGCCCGTCCCGTTGCCGCGCGGGCAGCCGCCCTGGGCCATGAAGTCGGTGATCACGCGGTGGAACGCGAGCCCGTCGTAGAAGCCGAGCATCGTGAGGTAGAGCGTGCTCGACGCGTGCATCGGCGCGACGTCCGGCATCAGCTTCACCTCGATCGTGCCGAGGTTCGTGTCGAGCTTCCACACGTAGGTCTTCTTCGCGTCGAACTTCACCTGCGGCGGCTTGCTGAGGCGCGTGCGCCACCCGTCCTTCGTGCGGTCGATCGCCTTCGAGTCGATGAACGTCTGCAACGCGGCGAGCGCGACGTCGGACTTGGACGCGGCATCCATGCGGGAGTCTCCGGGGAACGGCGCGAGTGAACGAGAGGGCGCGGCATCGTACGGACCCGGTCGGTCGGGTTGAACGCGGCTCCTCCCTCACGCGGGCCGGTTCACGGCACGGAGACGGTCACCGCCGCGGAGTAGGCCTGCGCGCCGTCGGCGCGGCGCGCCGCGACGTCGAGCGCGAGCGCGGCGTCGGGCTGCACGAGACCGGAAAACTGTTTCTTCTTGTTCACCACGATCTCGATCGGCTTCGAGAGGTCGACGAGCCGGCTCGAGAGCAGCACGCGCACCTTCTTCATCCCATCGGCTTCGATCGTGATCTTCTGCCCGTCGATCGCGCCGTTCATCTCGCACTTCGGGGCGCTCGCGACGAACGCGCGCGGCGGGACGCCATCCGCTTCGAGCCAGAACGCGGCCGCGCGTTCGCCGCCGTGGAAGACGTGCGACACACGCTTCGGGTACGGGTCGCGCGTCGCCTTCGCGACGTCGGGCCACAACCGGCTCCACAGCGGGAACGTGTTCTTCACGTGTTCGCCGTCGGCAACGGGCCGGAAGTCGACGGGGATCTCGAGTTGCGAAAGCCGCGTGATCGCGGCACGCGCGCCGGTGATCGGACAGACCGTGTCGTTCTCGCCGTGCAGGACAAACAGCTTCGTGGCGCGGAACGACTCGAGCAACGGGAGGACTTGCCACGTCACCGCCGACACCGGCGCAACCGCGGCGAAGCGATCGGGCGCGTACGCGCCCTCGTACCACGCCCAGAACCCCGTCATCGACAGCCCGTGGATGTACACGCGGTCCGGGTCGACCGGGTAGCGCACGCACGCGTCGGCGATCGCGTCGGCGAGGATCGCCGCGAGCGTGTCGAGGTCGTCCTTTCCCTGCGGCCGCTGCGCCATCGCCCACGCCGAGTAGCGCCCGTCGAGCGTGAGGCGGTCGAACGCGCGGCACCGCACGTAGATCACGTCGTCGCCGGCGCCGCTGACGTCGAGCCACGTCGACATCACGTCCTCGACTCCCCTTTCGTCCGCGTCAGCGAGCGAGATGTGTCCCGGGTCGACGACGAGCGGCGCGAGCCCGTTGATCGACTTCGGTCGCCGAGGACCCATGTGGACCGAGTAGACAAACGTCTCGCCGTGCGATGCGAACTTCACTCCGTGGCTGAAGCCGGGGTTCCATTGATCGCCCGGCACCGCGACGGCGATCGCCGCCTCGAGGTCCTCGAACGTCGCCTTCCGCGTCATCGCGTCCAGCTTCTTCAATCCGCTCGCACGCTTGCCCGCGTCCGGCTCGCGCACCAACGGTCGCAGCGACTTGCCGCGCGGCGTGCGTTCGGCGGCGGTGTGACCCGCGTCGCGTTGAGCGCCTTCCTGGGCGTCCTCGGGC
>CAZOLL010000675.1:0-2427 GCA_964580365.1 uncultured Phycisphaeraceae bacterium | reverse complement strand
CGTTCCGCCGCACGTCCTCCTGAAGGACATCGAGACGAAGATCGCGTCCGTGAAGAAGGCGGAAGTCGACGGCAAGACGACGTTCGAGGCGGAGCTGACGCCGGAAGCCGCGGCGACGCTCGCGCGCGGCCGCGGTCGCGGGAACCGCAACGGCGGCGAAGGCAATGCGGGCGGCAACGGCAAGGCGCTCTTCGTCATCGGCAGCAATGGCGCGATCGAGTCGATCAAGATCGCCGCGACCACGACGATCACGTTCGGCGAGGAGTCGGCCGAGGTCGGCCGCAACACCGCGTACTCGATCTTCGATCAGGGCAACGCGGAAGTGAAAGTGCCCGACGAGGCGAAGACGAAGCTCGAAGAAGTCTGACGAAGAGCCTCACCCGCCCGACAACGCGGCGACGATCATGACCTCTTCGCTCGGGGCGACCCGGGCGGAGAGGTCGTTCGCCAAACGGCCGGCGATGAACATCTTGATGTGCGGGCGGATGCGATCCTGCTCGTCGATCATGCGGAAGCGGATGCCGGCGAACTGCCGCTCGAGGTCGTCGAGCACGGATGCGAGCGTCGCCGGCTCGCGCGGGCTCGCTTCGACGACTGCGCGGTTGCCGGTGTAGGAGTAGAGCGGCGACGGGATCTTGACGCGCGTCACGGACGGAATGACGTCAGCGCATAGATGTGCGGCAGGTTCTCCGCGATCGAGCGCCAATTCTCTCCGAGGTTCTTGCTCGCCCACACCGCGCCGCTCGTCGTTCCGAAGTAGAGGCCGACCGGGTCGCGATCGTCGGCGCACATCGCCTGGCGCTTCACCGTCCACCACGCCTGCTCTTTCGGCATGCCGCCATCTTGCCGGTGCCACGACATCCCCGCGTCGATCGTGCGGTATACCGCCGGCTTGCCGCCGATGGACGTGCGCGGCCACACCTCGGTGCCGTCCATCGGGAACACCCACGCGGTGTCCGGATCGCGCGGGTGCGTGACGATCGGGAAGCCGATGTCGCCGATCTCCTTCGGCATGTGGTCGCCGACGCGCGTCCAGCGGGTCTCGGGGCGATCGATGCGGTAGATGCCGCAATGGTTCTGCTGGTACAGGCGGTCCGGCCGCAGCGGGTGCATCACCACGCAGTGCGGGTCGTGGCCGTACTCCGCGTCCGGGTCGGGGAGGAACAGCGCGCGGACGCCCTGGTTGAACGGCGACCAACTCGCGCCGCCGTCCGTGCTCTCGAAAACGCCGCCCGACGACATGCCGAGGTACAGGTGGTTCGCGTCGCGCGGGTCGACGAGGATCGAGTGCAGCTTCGGCCCGTCCGGCGTGCCGTCCTTGTCGCCGCCGGTCCAATCGCGGTAGTGCGCGTTCTCGTTGAAGCCCTTCACCGACTCCCAGTTCGCGCCGCCGTCGTCGCTCTTGAAGAGCCCTTGCGGCGAGGTGCCGGCCCACCACGTGCCCGGCTGCGATGCGTGTCCCGGCGTGAGCCAGAACACGTGGTCGACCGCCCGACCGCCTTCGGCCTTCGCGAACTGCGGTGGGTGCGTCGCTTCGCGCCACGTCTCCCCGCGGTCGTTCGAGCGGAACACCGTCGGTCCGAGGTGCCCCGTCTTCGCCGCCGCGAGCATCGTCTTGCCGTCGCGCGGGTCGAGCACGACGTGGTGCACGATGTGTCCGAAGAACATCGGCCCGCGGATGCGGAACTGATCGCGCGTGTTGTCGCTGTCGAGGAAGAACGCGCCCTTGCGCGTCGCGACGCAAAGGGTCGTGTAGCCGGCCATGACGACGGCACTCCGTGCGGGCTGCGCTGGGCAGGCAGCGGGCGAGCATGGTAGCGATCCGCTCCGAACCATTCGGCGCCCGGAGTCACGCCGCCCGCGAGACGTCCGTCGCTAACGTGACGCCATGGAACGCACCAACATCTCCACGGGAATGAAGTGGGAACCGATCGTCGGCTACTCGCGCGCCGTCCGCATCGGCTCGTTCGTCTTCGTGTCCGGCACCACCGCCACCGACGAGAACGGCAACATCGTCGGCCCCGGCGACTTCGCGGTGCAGACGCGTCAGACGCTGACCAACATCGCTCGCGCCCTCGAGCGCGCGGGCGCCACCTTGAAGGACGTCGTCCGGACGCGGATCTTCATCACGGACATCCGCCAATGGGAAGCGGTGGGACGCGTCCACGGGGAGTTCTTCAAGGACGTGCGGCCCTGCACCTCGATGGTGGAGGTGAGCAAGTTGATCTCTGCCGAGATGGTCGTCGAGATCGAAGCGGACGCGATGCTCGGCGGGTGATGCGACTGGCGTCGCCGGCGTGCGACTGCGTCGCTCGTTGCAACGGCCGCTGCGGGGCGTGGCGCACGCCACCGGTGCAGGGGGGGGGGGCCCCCCCCCGCCCCCCCCCCCCACCGGGCCCCCGGGGGGGCGCGGGGGGGCCGGCGCGC
>CAZOLL010000674.1:0-2432 GCA_964580365.1 uncultured Phycisphaeraceae bacterium | reverse complement strand
CGCCGTTCGGCACCGTGACGAGCGGCGCGGACGGCCGGTAGCGTTCGCGGATCGCGCGCTCGAGCAGCGGATGGCTCGCGACGACGCCGGAGCTCGCGACGAGCGCGCGCCGCTCGAGGCGATCGACGCGCGACAACGACTCCGCGTCGAACCCCTGCTCGACGCGCTTCTCCGCGTAGAGCTTGTGCGCCTCGTAGATCACCGGCACGCGCAGGAGCCGCCCGGCGGTGAGCAGGAAGCGCGCGAGCCGCGAATCGCGCAGCGTGCGGAACAGGATCACGGTGCGGCCGCGCTGGACGAGCGCGCGCAGGTACCACAGCAGCGCCGCCCGGACCGCGATGCTCGAGAAGCGGTTCGAGTTCTTCAAGCGGATCGCCGGCTCCGCGACGACGAACAGGCGTTCGTGCGGCCGCACGCCGAGCTTCGCGAGCGCCGCGGTCGCGTTCTCCGCTTTCAGGCGCGGCACGACGAGGAACACCTCGTGCCCGAGCGCGGCCAGCGCGTGCGCGGTCTCCGCCGCCTGCACCGCGTTCGCCTCGGCGGCGGGCAGCGACACGGGGTGGACGAACAGGATGCGCAGCGCGGACGGCGGAGTCCGATCGCTCACGCCCGCGCCTCCGCGTGCACCGCCGCTTCGATCGCCGCGATCGCGCGGTCGGTCGCGCCGCCCGGGCCGAAGAACATGTCCTTCGCGAGCGCGCGCCGCGTTTCGGAGTGGCGCTTCGGGTCGGCCAGCGCGCGCTCCACGGCCGCCGGAAGCTGGTCCGGGCCGGCGACGACGTCTCCCGCCTTCCTCCCCCACGTCTCGAGATCGGCCTTCGACTTCAGCTTCGACTGCAGGTCGTCGATCTCCATGAAAAGAATCGGGCGATCGACCAGCGCGAACTCGTTCGCGACGGACGACGCGTCGGTGACCAGCACGTCCGCGGCCGACATCAGCGGCACGACGTCCGGATCGAGCACGAAGCGGAAGTTCATGTCGCGCACCGCCGACAACTGCGCGGCCCAATCGGCGCCGGCCTTGCGCGGGTCGAGCGAGTTGTCGTGCAGCTTGACGATGACGTTCATCCGCGTCGCGAGCAGCGCGTCGACGAGCCGCATGCCGTGACGCTCCAGCGAGGACAGGCTCGACGACCAGGTCGGTGCATAGAGCACGGTCGGCCGCGACGGGTCGAGCGCGAGCCGGCCGAGCACTTCGTCGCGCGGCCACACGCCGTTCACGAGCGCGTCGAGCTTCGGCATCCCGATCATGCGGAAGCGATCTTCGTTCGTCTTCGTGAGCAGTCCGAGCTCCTCGAAGCGCCGTCGCATGTACGGGCCGGCCAGCATCAGCAGGTCGTAGTTGAGCGCGTTCTCGTGCACCGCGTGGTTGCGGAACGACACGCCGTGGAAGACGTGCACCTTGAGCCGCGCGCGCGGCGCGGCGATGCCGAAGTCCGCGGAGACGTAGACGTCGAATGCGCGCACGCGTGCGAGCCACTTCGGGATCAGGTGGATGCCGCGGACGCCGGCCTCGGCGAACACGCGGCCCGAGTTGCGGCGGCCGAACAACCGCGCGGTGCCGTACACGCGAAAGCGCGGGTCGGACTGCAGGCGGTTGAGGATCGGGCGCATCATCACCACGCCCACCGGCTTCTTCGCGTACGCGAGGCAGTGGATCACGAGGCGCGCGCCTCGTCGGCGTCCACCGCGTCGCCCCCGACGTCGTCGGCCTCGCCGTTCTTCTCGTCGGCGCCTTCGGAGACGATCTCCGCCGCACCCTCCGCGAGCGGCAGCATCACGCGCACGGCGATGCCGCCGCGCTGCGGCAGCTCGAGCGCAACGGAGCCGCGCCTCCGTTCGACCAGCGCCTTCGCGACCGTGAGCGCGAGGCCGAGCGCCGGGCGCGCGGTCGGCGAGAAGTCCGGATGGAACGCCGCGGCCGGGTCGTCGAGCGCGGGCGCGCGCATCTGGTCGCGGATGACGAGCATCACGCCGTCGGAGGCCGGCGACGCGCGGATCGTGACGCGCGCGGTCTTGCCGGCGCCGATCGCCGCCTTGTGCGCGACCTCGAGCAGGCGCACGAGCACGAGCCGCACCTCGTTGTGCGACGCGGCGACCGGGCGCACGAGGCGCGAGCCTTCGAAGCGCAGAGCGACGCCGTCGCGCTCGAACGGGAGGCGCAGCCGCGCGCGCAGCTCGCGGAAGACGTTGCCGACGTCGCACGCGTGCATCTCGGTCGGGTCCTCGCCCGCGAGCGCCGCGAGCGTGAGCCGCACGTCGTCGAGGCGATCGGCCGCCGTGAGCACGCGGTCGAGGTCGGGCACCAACGTGCGGTCGCCGTTCTGCCGGTAGCGCAGCTCGAAACGCAGGCGCTCGGATCGCGCCCGCACGACGCCGGTCGGTTCGCGCAGGTCTTCCGCGAGCGCGTGCGCGACTTCGGCGAGCGAACG
>CAZOLL010000673.1:0-2433 GCA_964580365.1 uncultured Phycisphaeraceae bacterium | reverse complement strand
ACGGCTCGCTCTTCATGCTCGCGCACGCGCCCACCATGGTGCTCTTCTGGGCGATGTACCGCGTCGCCCGCGACGGAACCGGCGCGGCGATGCGCGTGAGCCGCAAGAAGATCCTCCAGGCCCTGAAGGAGGAGCTGCGCATCCACCCCGGCGTGCCGACCATGCTGCCGCGGCTCTCGAAGGAAGAGAACGTGATCGGCCCGCTCCAGATCGCGAAGGGCACCACGCTCCTGGTCTCGCCGTACCTCATCCACAACAGCCGCCGTCATTGGGCCAACCCGGAGAAGTTCGACCCCGAGTGCTGGCAGATCGACGAGAACGACGATCCGCGCGTGCTGGTCGACGGCCGTACCGATCCCGAGGACAAAAACCGCCGGCCCTCGGCGTGCCCGTTCCACAAGCTCCTGCCCGACGCCGATGCGAAGCGTGGCGGGAGGCTGCGCTTCCTGCCGTTCGGCGGCGGTCAGCACCAATGCCAGGGCCGCTGGTTCGCTGCCGACGAGATGTTCGCGGTGGTGCAGACGATCCTCGAGCACGTGGACCTCGAGGTGGCGCCCGGGCAGCGCGATCTGCTGGCGCGATCGGTGTGGGACCGCGTCACCCTCCACGTGTACTCGCGGCCGATGAACGACATCCGCGTACGCGTGCGCCCGGTGGCGAAGGCGGCTACGACATGAGTGTGGGGATGTCGACGGAAGCGCTCGGCGCGGTCGCCGAGGCCGACCCAGCGTCGCTCGAACGGACGCTGGCTCGGTGGTGGCGCTGGCTCAATCGCGAGCTCCTCTTCGACCGCAACTCGGTCATCCACCTCGGAATCCTGGGCGTCACCGCCCTCGCGGTGACGCGCTTCGGATGGGGCGCGCTGGCGATCTACCCGGCGATCCTGATCGCCATCGAGGTGCTCCACTACGCCTTCAAGATCTCGGTGTTCGACACCGAGACCGTGATCCAGCACGGCTACAACCTGAGCCGGCTCTTGAGCGACAACCTGCACTCGGGTGGCCTCGACTACGGCTTCAACTTCTACGACGGAGACTTCACCAAGAGCCGGCAGCAGGCGCAGGAGGACAAGTTCCGCTACGCCTTCGAGCAGCTCGGGCTGCGCCCGGGGATGTCGATGATCGACGTCGGCTGCGGCTGCGGCGACTGGCTGGACTGGGTCCGGCGGCAGGGCGTCCGCGTGGCAGGGATCAACATCACCGCGGGCCAGGCGCACGAATGCTGCGCCCGCGGGCTCGAGGTCCACTGCGCCAACTGGAAAGACGTGGAAGCAAACCCGGAGCTCGCGCGCCGGCTCTTCGGCCGTTTCGACGTGGTCACGTTCTGGGACACCGTCGAGCACTACGTGCCGTCGCGATACCTGAACGTGCCGGAAGAGCGCGACCGCATCTACGGCGCGATGTTCGCGTTCGCCCGCAAGCTGATGCGCGATCCCAGCCAGGGCCGGATCTGGATCTCGTGTCTGCACCGCAAGGATCCAGGAAGAGAGACCCTCGCCGAGTTCCTGCGCCGCCGCGCGTATTGCTACCTGCTCGACAAGTACCACTCGGGGCTCTACCCGCAGGCGGACCGCGACGAGCTGGTGCTGAACGCGGGCCGCGGCGGCTTCCACCTCCGGCACCGCCGCGACACCACGCTCGATTACTTCATGACCAGCAAGCTCGAGGCGGCCCACTTCGGTCGCCACGAGTTCGGGCTCACACCGCGCAAGGCGGTGGTGCTGCTCTGGGAACTGATCGTCGATCCGTCGTGGTTCCAGTCGCTCTTGTGGTTCAAGCTCGAGATCTGGATGTGGCAATTCCAGTCCGACGAGGTCGCGGACTCCGACGTCGTGAACTGGTGGCTGGTGTTCGACGGCACGGCACCGGCTGCAGCCTGATCGGCGGGCGCGCGCGAGCGTCGCAATCCCGCGCCGATGGCGCGAGAGCGGGAGAGAATCATGCGTAAGCGAGTGTCGGCGATGCTGTCGGTGATGCTGCTCGCCGCGATGGCGGTGCTCGTCGCGTATCACCGCGAGCTGCATCCCGAGCACGTGTTTCCGGGCGCGGGCTCGAGAGACGGTGGCTGGCTGGAGGCGCACGTGACCGTCCTCGCCGTCGAGCCCGAGCACGAGGACATCCGGCTACGCGTGGCCCTCACTCCCCACGGCAAGCTCGACGCAGGCGCTGGTGTGCCGAGCGAGACCATCCGCGTCCACGCGGACGCGGTCGCCTGGGACGAGGTGGACCTCGAGCCGGGGCGCCGCATCGTGCCGCGGGACCTCACCCTCGACCTGACCGACGGCGAGCCCACCGATTACCCCTTCGATCGCTATCGTGCTCGCCTCGACCTACTCGCCGAGGTCGGGGACGGCGCCGCTGCTCATCCGATCGCCGTGGACGTGCGCTTCGACGACGCGCACCACGGCTTCCGCTTCGAGACCGCGGCGCGACC
>CAZOLL010000672.1:0-2435 GCA_964580365.1 uncultured Phycisphaeraceae bacterium | reverse complement strand
AGTTGAAGAACCACCCGGCCGGCGCGGTGTGGGGCAAACCGCGGCCGGACGCTGCGGAGGACCATCCTTGATCTCGATCGTCTCGCGCGGCGCCTCCATCGCTTTGGGAGCCGCGTTCCTCGTCGCGTTCGCCGGCTGCGCCGGCGCGCCGCCGCGGCTTCACACCTACGAGCTGCGCGCGCCGCTCGCGAACGCCGCGAAGCCCGCGCCGGGCGCGGCGCGCGTCGCCGCGTTCACCGGCGCCGGCAGCGGAGCTCGGCACGAGCTCGCCCGGCGCGTGTCGGAGCACGAGATCGAGTTCCTCGACTACCACCGCTACCTCGACCGCCCGGCGGACGTCCTCACCCAGGCGCTGATCGACGCGGTCGGGTCGCGCACCGGTCCACGCGACGGCGACGCGGAGGGCTCGCCGCTCGCGCTCGGCGGGTCCTTGAACGCGTTCGAGATCGACTGGCGTGACGCGACGAAGCCGCGAGCGCGCGTCGAGATCGCCGCGGATCTCGACGACGGCATGGCGACGTCGTCCGTCGCGGTCGAGGAGAACGAGCCGGTCGCGAGCGACGCGTCCCCCGAGCAGTGCGTCGCCGCGCTCGAGGTCGCGCTCGGTCGGGCCGTGGGTCGCGTTGCGAAGGCGACGAGCGAGGCGGCGGAGCGCCGCGCCGCGGCCGAGCCCGCCCCCAAGAAGCCGGCGCTCACTCCCGCCGCCGTGCCGCCCGAGGTGGAGTTCGATCTCGCCGTCGACGTCGCCGCGGCGACCGACCCGTCGCCGTCGCACGCGTTGCTCGTTCGCCGCGCGGTCGCGATGCCGCCGCTCGACCGACGCCCGGTCATCGCGCGCAACGCCGACGCGCGCCTCACCGAATTGAGCGGCCTCCGCTTCGCCCGCCTGCCCGCCGAGATCGTCACGGACGCCGTGCTCGATGCGCTGCTGCAGGCGCGGCCCGACGGCAAGGGCGTCGCGCGCGCCGAATCCGCCGAACCGGACGGCGCTTCCGAATTCCTCGAGATCGCGACGACGCTGCGCCGCTTCGAAGTCGATCTCTCCGCCGCGACGCCGGCGGCGGTGGTGTCGCTCGAGATGACTTCGGGTCGAAAGACCGTCGTCGCGACCGGCTCCTTCGAAGCGCCCGAGATCAACCGGCACGGCGCCGGAATGATCGCCGACACGCGCGCGCTCGCCGCCGCCTTCTCCGCCGCGGCGAGCCGGGCGATCGACATCGCGTTGCGCGGCATCGCGCAACCGGCGGCGCCGGCGCCGGCCGTCGCACGCGCGGACGCCCCGCCGGCGCGGCTTTCGATCAGCGCCGACCTGCCCGCTCCGCTCGCCGGCCCGCTGCCCGGCTCGGCGCGCCTCGTCGCCGTCACGGCGCCGATCGAGCTCGACGTGTCGGACGTGATGCTCCGCGGGTCGAAAGGCCGCGTCGGCCGGAGAGACGACGTCGAGTGGGCGATCACGCCCTCGATCGTCGTGCAGGACCATCTGCTCGCCGCATTGCGCTCCGCGCGGGTGTTCGACGGCGGCGTCGTCGGTTCGCGAGGGCCCGGCGTTCACGAGCACGAGGTTCACGGCGAGCTGCGCGCGTTCGAGGTCGACGAGCGACCGGACGGACCGGTCGCCCGCGTGGTGATCGAGCTGGAAGCGGTGCAGCGATCCGCGGCGACCAGCCGGGTGGCGCTCGCGCAAGGCGTCGCCGAAGCGAAGCTCGAAGGCGGCTCCCCGGACGACATCGCGGCGGCGATGGGGCGGGCGCTCGGCCAGGCGGCGGGCGCCGCCGTCCGGCAGTTGAAGGACAAGATCCGCGAAGCGACTCCAGATTCGTCGAAATGAACCCGACGGTATCCTCGTCGACGGGCGCTTCGACCACGGCCCACGACAAGGCGGCGAGACACCGATGAACCGACTCCGCGCTTCCATGACGGCCGTGCTCGCGGCGCTCGCGCTGATCCTCCCGGCGTGCGAGCGCCAGGATCAGATCGGCGCGCTGTTCGGCCAGGGCGGCTCGGGGAGCAGCGGCGGCACGAGCGACGACCCGGGCGGCACCGGTGCGGGCGGCGACGCGTCCGGCGTCATCCTCCTGAACGACCTGTTCTCCGGCGCGCAGCTCGACAACGGAGCGCCGCGCGTCGACCGCGTGATCCCCGACGACGAGTCGCAGAACGTCTCCGTCGTGAACCCGATCGTGTTCATGATCAGCGAGTCGCTCGCCGTCGCCGACCCGGATCACCCCGACCCGCTGCACCCGACACTTCCCAGCGTGGCCGGCATCGGGCTGAGCGAGCTGCAGCCGAACGACATGAAGGCGCCGGTCAGCGGTTTCGGAACCGTCCTGTCCGGGACCTCGCGACGCGTGCTCGTGTTCCAGCCCGACGAGCCGCTGAAGCCGGGCGCGCAGTACGAGATCTCGCTGCAGGCACAGTTCCTCTTCGACCTCACC
>CAZOLL010000671.1:0-2448 GCA_964580365.1 uncultured Phycisphaeraceae bacterium | reverse complement strand
CGCGAGCACCGCCGAGTCGGCGACGTCATCGTCGTTGTCGCGCGCGGATTCCTTCAGCACCGGGAGGATCTGCTGCACCACGACGGCGAGCGGGACGCGCTCCGGGTCGTCCTTCCCCGACAGCGCGTCGGCGACGCTCTGCTGCGTGCGCGGCGCGACGTGCAGCCGGGCGCGCAGGTCGAGGAACGGCTCCTTGTTGTATTCCCACCAGGTTTCCCATCCGGTGAGCGTCGGCGTCGCGACGCGCTTGCGCCCCCCGCCGCCGCCGCCCGGGGTCATCGGTCCAGCGCGCCCGCCGGGCCCACCGGTGCCGGGGCCGCCGGTACCCGGCGGACCGATCGTCGGCGGGAGTGTCGGGGCCGGACCGCGCAACATTCCGCCATGACCGAACGCGGTCGCGGGCGATGCGGCGAGCAGGATCGCGATCAGGAATCCGGTCGTTCGGAACCGAGTCATGGCGGGACGCGCTCCGGCGCGGCGCCCGCACCCCCGCAATCGCGCGACCGCGCCGAAACGCTCCGTGCCGAGCGTGGATCGCGGCGCACACGTTCCGTCCCGCCGCGGAGTTATCGACATCGTTCAGCCCGGAGCCGGCCGCGACGCGGCGACCGCGAGCGTGCGACCTCGCACCGCGCGTCGCGGATCTGCACGCTCGCTGCCGTTCATCCCGATGACGCGACGGAGTCCGAGGCGCCGTGACGGCGCAGCACGACCGCGAGGACGACGAGCGTCACGACGTACGGCAGCACGAGGAACACCTGGTAGGGCACGCCGCTGCCCGCGGCCTGGAACTGGAACTGCAGCGCGCCCGCGCCGCCGAACAGGAGCGCCGCGAGCAGCGCGCCGAACGGCGACTTGCGCCCGCACACGACGACCGCGAGCGCGAGGAACCCGCGGCCCGCGGACATCCCCTCGACGAACGTGCGCGCCTCGACCAGCGCGAGGTGCGCGCCCGCGAGACCGCACGCGAGCCCCGTGAACAGGATCGCCCGGAACCGGACGCGTTCGACCGCGAGCCCGAGCGCGCGCGCCGACTCGCCGTCCTCTCCGCACGCACGCGTGATGAGGCCGGCGCGCGTCCGCATCAGGAAAGCGGCGACGAGGGGAACGAGCGCGAGCGCGACCGACGGGAGGAGCGCGGGCGGCAGCGACTCGACGACGAGCGCCGCGCCGGTCGCGCCGTGCACGATCCGGAATACCGACGCGGTGAGACCGAGCGCGAGCAGGTTGAGCGCGGTCCCCGCCACCACCGCGTCGACTCCGGCGGACACGACGCACCACCCGAACGCCGCCGCGAACGGGGCCGGCGCGCCGGCCGCCGCCGCGAGCCCGAGCCAGGAGCTCCCGGTCGCCTCCGCGACGAGGAATCCCGCGGCGCATGCGATGAGGATCAGCCCTTCGAGCCCGACGTTGATCACGCCGGCGCGCTCGCCGATCAACTCGCCGAGAGCCGCGAGCAGGAGCGGAGTCGCCGCGGCGACCGTCGCGAGCAAGAACGCCGGAAGGACGTCGACGAAGTTCACGCGCCGGCTCCACCGGCCGAGGCCGCGCTCGGGTCACTCGCCGCGCGGCGCGCGAGCCACGCGCGCACGCGGTCGGAGTCGACGAGGAGCGTCGCGAGCAGCAGCACGGCCTCGAGCGCCTGCACCAGCCCGAGCGGCGCGCCGACGTTCCGCTGCAGCGCCGCGCCGCCGGCCTCGAGCACGCCGAAGAACAGCGCGGCGAGAACGACGCCCGCCGGGTGCAGTCGGCCGAGCAACGCGACCGCGATCGCGGTGTACCCCGCGCCGCGCGACGGGTCCTCGGTCAGCCGGTGCGTCACGCCGAGCAGCTCCACCGCGCCGCCGAGCCCTGCGAGCGCTCCGCCCGCGACCAGCGCGAGCGCGAGGTCGCGCGCGACGGGGAAGCCCGCACGCCGCGCGGCGATCGGCGCCGCACCCGCGGCGCGCAACCGCAGACCCGCCGCCGTCGCGAACAGGACGACGAAGAGGAGCGCGGCGGCGACGAGCGCGATCCCGCTGCCCGCGTGCAGCCGCGTTCCAGTGAGAAGCCGCGGCAGCTCGGCCACGGCCGCGACCGGGTCGCTCTGCGGCAGCGCGCGCGCCCCCTCCTGCAGGAGTCCGTGCACCGCGAGCCCGACCCCATGCAGCGCGACGAAGTTGAGGAGCAGGGTCGACAGCACCTCGAGCTCGCCGCGCGCGGCGCGCAGGAACGCGGCGACCGCCGCCAGCGCCGCGCCGCCGAGCGCGCCGAAGAGGAGCGCGAGCGGCAGCGCGGCCGCGGAGTCCACGCGCGTCGCGACCGCGGTGCCGCACAGCATCCCGATGACGAGCTGCCCTTCCGCGCCGATGTTGAACAGCCCCGCGCGGAACGACAGCGCAACCGCGAGCCCGGTGAACACGAGCGGCGTCGCCGCGACGATCGACTCGCTCAGACCCGCGCGCGTCG
>CAZOLL010000670.1:0-2449 GCA_964580365.1 uncultured Phycisphaeraceae bacterium | reverse complement strand
CGGCACGATCGGCGCGCCGGTGAGGCGCGCGAGCGCGGCCGTGCCGCGCGCGAGGCGCAGTCGCCTACCGAGGAAGTCGACCGCGACGCGGTCGTCGCCCGCCTCGATGTCCGCCGCGACCGCGACCCTCCCGCCGTCGCGCAGGCGCTCGATCGCGCGCGCGAACGCGAGCGCGCGACCCGCACTGTCGTCGCCGCCGTGGAGGAAGACCTGCTTCTCCGCGTGCGTCGAGCGCAACGCGAGCGCCATCGCGTCCGGCCGCCGCGCGATGACGAGCGCGTCGATGCCCGCGCGCACGAGCGCGGGGCCGACCATTCCCATGGGACCGAGGTGCCAGAACGCAAGGACCGCCGGGGCAGAGCGATCGCGAAGCGCCGCCGCCTCTGCCGAGTCGTTGCGCTCGACCCATCCGACGATCCGCTCGAATCGCCCGTCTCCCCACTCGCGGTGCATCACGCGCAGCGTCCAACTCGCGACGAGCGCGCGACGCCCGTAACCCGCGGGCGCGCGCCCGTCCGGCGCGAGCCCGAGTGCCGCGAGCGCGCCGGTCGGCGAGAGCCCGCCGAGTCGCTCGAGCGCGCGGCGCTCCCAGACCGGACCGACCACGCGCGCGACGGCGTCGAGCAGCGCGGGCGGCGGCAGGCCGTTCTTCGATCGGCGTGCGGAGGCCAAGAGCAGACGCGTCGAGAACTTCATCGGCGGCGCGGCGCGCGGGCGACGTGCTCGATCAATCGGCCGAGCGTCAGCGGCCCGTCCGCGAGAAGCTCGGCGTCGAACGGAGCGGAGAACCGGCGCTCGCATTCGAGGAGCAGCTCGACGAGCGCGACCGAGTCGACCCCGAGCCCGCCGCGGCCGAGCACGACATCGTCGTGAGGCGCCTCGCTGCAGAGCGCGGGCGCCTTCTCGCGGACGAGTTCGCGCACCGCGTCCGCGATCCGCAGCCGTTCCGGGTCGTCGGGTGTCGCCGCCTGCATCGCCGGGGCTTCTAACAAACGCGCGCGCGGGGCGGGAAGCGCGTGCTCCGCGCAATACCGCTGCGCGTCAGCGGGGCCGCTTCAGCGTGACGAACTCGCCGCCGCCCGGCGATTGCGGGCCGATCGCGATGCGCGCCTCGGGCCCCGGAATCCGGCCGTTCATCGCAGAGAGCACGTACACGTCGGGCGGCAGCCGGCGTTGCTCGAAGGTGCACTCTCCGCCGGCCAGCGTCGTGTTGAGGATCGCGAGGAACTGCGTGTTCTCCCCGCGCAGCGTCACCTGGCACCCGACGGGCGCCGGCGTGCCGAAGTCGACATGGACGACGCGGCCCTTCACGTGGAACCCGTTCTGGAACCGCAGCACGACGTCTTCGCGCGGCGCGTCCATGCGCAGCGCCGGAACGCTCGCGGTGTTCGGGTGGACGAGTTCACGATCGGCGATCGCGAAGACGTCCGGCGCGAGGAGGAGCGGCGCACGCGGCAACCCGCGGACGCGGAAGCGGCCGTCCGCATCGGTCCGCGTCGACTTCACCGTCTGGTGGACGAGCTCGTCTTGCAGCGGGAACTCGATCGCGATCGGCAGCCCTGCGACCGGCGCCCCGCGATCATCGACCGCGCGGCCCGCGAGCGTGCAGGTCCCGCGCGCGATCGGGATCGTCGCCGTCGCGCAGCGTTCGGGCTCGACCGAGACCATGACGCGTGCGCGGGTCCACTGGAACGCGTCGGCGGGGAGCGCGCAGGTCAAGACGTACGCGCCGGGGAGCAGCCCCTCGACGCGCGCGCCGTCCGAGCCGAGGTCGACCGTGCGCTCGAGGTCGGACGGGTCGGGCGAAACGCCCGCTTTCGGGAGCGGCGTGCTCGCGAGCCATCTGCGCTTGATCGTCACGCGCGCGCGATGGCCGCCGTCGAGCGACATCGACGGCCGAATGTCGAGCGCGCCGAACTTCTGCAGGCGGACGGTGATCGCGCCCGGCCGGCTCGCTTCGAGCTTCGTGGAGTAGAGCGAGCTGGGGTCGATCGCGAATCCCGGCGCGTTCGACCGCCTCGGGTCGAGCCGCACCACGACGTCGCCGCCGGGAAGGTTCGTGAAGGTCGCGACGCCGGTCGAGTCGGTGACGAGCGCGGGCCGCGCGTTCGGCGGCGAGGCGAGGTCGACCGCGACGTCGGGGACGCGCGCGCCCGACCCATCCTCGACCGTGACGACGAGCGTCGCGTCGTGCGAATCGAGCACGACGGTCACGTCGGGACTCCCGCCGCGCGGAACAGTGAGCGGGCTCGACCCGTCGGCGCCGAACACGCTCGCGGTGCGAGCGCCCGCGAAGATCATCCAGCGGCCGGGCCGCAGCGCGAGCGCCGCGGCGCCGGACCTTCCGGTGACGCCGTGCGTCCGCGAGCCGGTCTCGACGCCCGCGCCGTTGCCGACCGCGGGGCGCGCGACGACCTGCGCATCGGGGCACGGGCGGCGATCCCCCCAG
>CAZOLL010000669.1:0-2450 GCA_964580365.1 uncultured Phycisphaeraceae bacterium | reverse complement strand
CCCGCTCGCGCCGCCCGAGCCGTCGGTCACGTGCAGCACGACCACGCGGTCGCCGAGCGCCGCGAGCAGCGCGAGCGCGCCGCCGCAACCGATCACCTCGTCGTCCGGGTGCGGCGCGAGCACGACGACCGTGCCGCCGGGAACGCTCGCGAAATCCGCGAGCGGAGTGAAGCGAAAGCGCGCGTCGTGGTCGGGCAGCCGCGGCTCGAGCTCCGCGCGCATGCGCTCGCGGTCGGCGGAGAGGCGCGCGCCGCGGACGTCGGCCGCTTCGAGGCGACGCTCGGCGAGGTCGGCGGCGGCCGGGCTCGGTGCGCGCGCGCCGGCCGCGCGGACGCGGGCGTACACGGCGTCGAGGTTCTTCGCGTGATCGGCGATCGTGAGCCGCTGCGCGTGCGACGCGGCGCGCATCGCGGCGACGCGGGCGGGGTGGTCGATCAGCTCCGCGATCACGGCCGACAGCGCAGCGGCGTCGCCCGTCTTCACCGCGCCCACGGCGGCGCCGGCGCGCTCCTTCGCCGCGCCGCGGTCGGAGACGACGATGCCGAGGCCGAGCGCAAGCGCTTCGTCCACGACCAGCGAGTAGGTCTCGGACGCCGTGCTCGGGAACACCGCGACGTCGGCTTCTCCCGCGAGTCGCTCGAGGCGCGAGGCATCGAACGCGTCCTCGCGCGCGATCGCGACGCCGGAGAGCGCGCGGCATTTTTCGTCGATGCGCGCGGAAGTCGCGGCGTCGGTCGCGCGGCCGAGCAGGCGGAGCGACGCGCGCGCCCGGCGCGGCGCGTCGAGCGCGGCCAGCGCGTCGAGCAGCACGTCGACGCCCTTCACCGGCGCGAGGTTTCCGAAGTGCACGAGCCGCAATCGTCCTTGCGGGTCTTTCTCCGTGGGCGTCGCGGGCGCCGGATTCAGCGTCCGCGTGAGCCCGAGCGGCGCGACTTCGATCGCCGGCGGAACCGCGAGGATGCCCGTGCCGAGCAGAACGCGCTTCGCGCTCTCCGACGGCATCAGCACGGCGCCCGCGGTCGCGAGCTCCGCTGCGAAGAACGCGTGCCGCAGCGCGAACTCGGCCTGCAGCTCGTCGCGCGTGCCGTCGAACTCCGTCGCGCAACACGCGACGCAGCGCTCGAACGGCACCGGCGAATCGTCGCCGCAGAATGCGCCGCACGGCCGCACCAGATGGAAGCGCGGGCAGACGGACGTGTAGTCGTGCAGCGAGACGACGGCGGGGATCCCGAGCGCGGCCGCGTCGGTGACGATCGGCGCGCCGAGGTGCAGCCAGTGGTGCACGTGCACGAGGTCGGGGCGCTCGGCGCGCAGGAGCTTGCGGATCGTCGCGGCGAGCCGCGGGTGGCGCAGGTCGACCGAGTAACGCTCGATGCGCGCGTCGTGGCGCAGTCGGACGACGCGCGCGCCTTCGGCGGTCGTCTCGTCGGAGTCCTTGCCCTCCACCGCGCTGCCGGCGACGACGATCACGTCGTGGCCGGCCTTCCGCTGCTCGCGCACGAGCGCGGCGAGGTACATCTCCGTGCCGCCCTGGAACTCCGGCGGGAAGTTGTTCACCGCGTGCAGGATCTTCACGAGAGCCCCGCCCCCGCGTCGGGCGGCAGCGCGACGAACGCCTCGCCGAACTTCGCGTCCTTCTCGAGGAACACCGCGCGATAGGCGTTCAAGCCGGACACGAAGCGACCGATGTCGGTGTGCTTCAACTGGCTCGCGTAGCAGGCGAGGGCAGCCATCTTCTTCGCGTAGACGCGCGACACGTCGACGACCCACGTCGCCGCGTGCGCGCTCCACACTTCGAATCCGAACGCACGCGTCGCCGACTTCCTCCGCGCGAGCACGCGCTGCACGAGGACGGCCGCGACGAAGTGGTCGCTGTGCTGGTCGCCGAGGTGCGGCGCGTAGACGACGTCGGGCTTCACGCGGTCGAACAGCTCGTCGACGCGCGGCTCGACCCCGGCGAGGTCGTTCTCGTTCACCTCGAAGTTGTCGGGGTAGCCCCAGAACTCCATCGAGCCGATGCCGAGGTGCTTCGCCGCTTCGCGCGCCTCGCGCTCGCGCAGCTTCGCGTAGGCGGCCTTGTCCTCGCGCCCGGTCGGGTCGCCGGTCGTGCCCGCGGTGAGGAACGTCACGTGGATCGGATCGCCCGCCTCCGCGTGAAGCGCGAGCGTCGCGCCGCAGCCGATCGTCTCGTCGTCCGGATGCGGCGCCAACACCAGCACGCGTCCGCGCGCGGGAGGCGCGGCGAGCCGGATCGGCGGCGAAGCGGGCGTGAGGCGGCGCGGGTTCATCGAGGGTTTCGGATCGTACTCGCGGGGTTCAGTAGATGTCCGAGTCGCCCATCGTGAAGAACCAGTGCTCCTTCGCCCAGTTCTCGTCGAAGCGCGGGCCGAACACGCGAATGCAGAGGTTGAAGGTCGACGGGTCCGGCGCGAAGCCGATCTTCTCGAGCG
>CAZOLL010000668.1:0-2453 GCA_964580365.1 uncultured Phycisphaeraceae bacterium | reverse complement strand
AGTCCTGGTCCATCAAGAGGCGCAGCGCGTCGGCGTCGATCTGGTCGAAGCCGCCCGCGCGGAACTTGCGGCGGAACTCGTCGAGGAACAGAACGGCGAGCAGCGGCACGTCCTCGGCGCGCTCGGCAAGCGAGGGCAGCTCGACGCGGACCACGTTCAGGCGCTCGTAGAGGTCGGCGCGGAACTTCTCGTCGTCCACGGCGCGCGCGAGGTCGAGGTTGGTGGCGGCGATGAAGCGCACGTCGGCGCTGCGGTCGCGCGTGCTGCCGAGCGAGCGGTACTTGCGGTCCTCGAGCACGCGCAAGAGCTTGGCCTGGATGTCGGGCGAGACGTTGCCGATCTCGTCGAGGAAGAACGTGCTGCCCTCGGCGGCGGCGATCAGGCCTTCCTTCCTCGCGTCGGCGCCGGTGAACGCGCCTTTCTCGTGCCCGAACAGCTCGCTCTCGACGAGGTTGCCGGACGTCGTCGTGAGGTCTGCCTTCACGAACGGCTTCTTCGCGCGCGGCGAGAGGTTGTGGATCGCCTTCGCGACCAGGTCTTTGCCGGTGCCGGTCGCACCGAGGATCAACACGTCGCTCGGCACGCTCGCCGCGCGGCGGATCTTTCGGAACACCTCGCGCATCGCGAACGAGCGGCCGCTCTGACCGTCGAGCGTCGTCTCGGGATCGTCGCGCAGCTCCTTCGCCGCCTCGGGAATCGTGCGCGCGGCGACCCACGCGACGGTGTCGCCCTCGACCGCGCCACGCAGGTGGCGGTTCTCCGCTTTCAGCTCCTTCACTTCGTCGCGGCCGCGCTTGGTCTTCGCCGCGAGGCCCTGGATGCGCTCGCGCAGGCGCAGCCACGTCGTGCCCGGATCTTCCGCGTCGGTCTTCGCGAGCAGCGCGTCCTCGCCGACGCCCCACCGCGCGAGGCGCTGGCCGTCGCGCACGTCGAGCGAGCCTTCGTAGGCCGTCATGAGGATCGCTTCGCACGCGGGCCAGTTCTCGCGCGCGAGCCGCACGACCTCGAGGCCGTCCTTCGGACCGCCGCCCACCTTGTCGAAGTTGAGATCCGTCACCACCACGTCGAACGAGTCGCCTCGGGCGACGAGCTGCTGCACGCCCGCGACGCTCGACGCGGTGACGGCGTCGATCACGTCCGCGAGCGGTTGCGCGACGTTCTTCTCGAATCCCTTCACGACTCCGGCGGAGTCGTCGCAGAACAACACGCGCGCCTTCGTCACGATCGGGCCTCTCCGGTCTTCACGGCTTCCAGGTCGTCCGGCAGGTCGAGCTCGAACGCGACCGTCTTCGTGCTCCAGTCGGCGAGCCGCGCCGACACCGAGCCGGAATAGTACTCGCGCGCGAAATAGCGGATCAGGAACAGACCGAGGCCCGTGCCTCCGCCGCGCCCGGGCTCGAAGCAGTCGGCGAGGATCGCCTCGACGCGCGCCTTCAGCTCCTCGTCGGTGCACGGCTCCATCGTCGAGTAGCGCGGCAAGGAGAACAGCGTGCGGCCGTTCGACTCGACGCGCGTGACCGCGAGGTCATTCAAGAAGCGCAGCCACACGCGGCCGTCCTTCTTCTCCACCTCGACGCGCAGCGGTCGCTCGCCCGAACCGTTGCGCAGGGCGTTCTTGAACAGCTCGTAGCAGAAGAACTCGAGCACGCCGCGCTGGCCGCGCGCGATGTCGCGGTCCTCCTCGCGGCCGGACGCGAACGCAATCTCGAGCGGCAACTCGGTCAGCTTCTTCACCTGCGCGACGACCTGCGGGTCGTGCGAGTCGCGCGGGAGGTCGGCGATCTCGGTGCGCCCGACCTGCGCGCGCACGTTCTTCAAGAGCGCCTCGATCGGGATGCGCGTCAGCCCCGCCGGCCGCGCACCCGAGCCGACGCGCTTGCGCGCGCGCGCGAACTCGTCGAGGAACTTGATGAACGCGAGGCGCGCCTTGTTCGACTCGTGGATGAAGCGCAGGTTCTTCTCGATGACCGGCGGCAGGTGTTGGTGCGTCTCGCGGTAGGCGACCAACGCGTCGAGTGCCTCTTCGGCGTAGGCGTCATAGGCGAGGATGTCGTTGCGACCGTGTGCGTGAGGCCGGCGGTCAGCGCGATCCAGTTTTCCTTTTCGCGCTCCTGCGCCGCGACTTCGATCTCGGCGCGCGCCTGCTCGCGGGATCGGACTTCGCTCTCGAAGCGCCAGCGCAGGCCTCCGACCAGCGAGAGAGTCGCGAGCACGAGCGCGGCGACCGCCATGCGTTCGATCAGCGTCCGCCGCAGCCGCGCGCGGTAGTCGTCCTCGAGCCCGGCCGCGCGGTCGACGCCCTCGACGAAGTTCTCCACGCCGGCCTCGGCCTGTCGCTGGTTCTCCTTCACGTTCGAAAGCGAGTTGAAGACATCGCTGAAGATCAGCGAGCTGTAGGACTGCGCGACGATGCTGTTCGGAGTCTGCTCGCGCGTCGCCCGTGACTCGAGGTC
>CAZOLL010000667.1:0-2458 GCA_964580365.1 uncultured Phycisphaeraceae bacterium | reverse complement strand
GGACAGCACGCGGCGAACCTCCGCGAGCAACCCTCCTTTGCATGCATCCGACACGTGGTGGAACGCGAGCGTGCACACGACGCGGTCGAACGCGCCGTCTCGGAACGGCAGCGCCTCACCACGGGCCGCGACGAGCGGAGCGGCGCCCCGAAGCCGCCGCTGTGCGATCGTGAGCGCGCCGCCGTCCGGGTCGGACGCGACCCACCGCGCAACCCGCGCCGCTTCGGCGGCGAGCACGCCGGTACCGCAACCGATCTCGAGCACGCGTTCGCCGTCGCTCACCTCCGCGAGCGCGAGCAGCCGTCGCTTGAACGCGCGGCCGAACCCGAGGAGTCGGCACCCCGCGTCGTAGAACGGCGTGAGCGCGTGGAAGAAGAACGCCGGCCGGATCGGTTCGCTCATCGCGCGGCGCCGCGCAACCGGAGCGAGTTCGCGATGACCGACACCGAGCTCGCGCTCATCGCCGCGGCCGCGAGGATCGGAGAAAGGACGACGCCGAACAGCGGGTGCAGCGCGCCGGCCGCGATCGGCACGGCCAGCACGTTGTAGAGGAACGCGAGCGCGAGGTTCTGCCGGATGACGCGGCGCGTCGCGCGCGCGAGCACGACGGCGTCGACGACGCGACCGACGCCGGGCCCGAGCGACGTGATGCCCGCGCTCTCCTTCGCGAGGTCGGCGCCGGCGCCGATGGCGATCGAAGCGTCGGCGGCCGCGAGCGCGGGCGCGTCGTTCACGCCGTCGCCGACGAACAAGACCGAGCGGCCGCTCTCTTGCAGCCGCTTCACCAACTCCTGCTTCGCCGCGGGCAGGAGGCCGCCGTGCACCTCGTCGATCGAGAGCCGCGCCGCCACCGCGCGCGCGGTCGATTCGTGATCGCCGCTCGCCATCACGACGGACAGGCCGAGCGAGGACAGCGCGCGCAGCGCGACGTCCGCCTCGCGGCGGATCGGGTCGGCGACGGCGAGCATGCCGGCCGCGCGTCCGTCGATCGCGACGAACGCCGCGGTCGCGCCCTGCGCACGGAGCCGCTCCGCTCGCTCGATCGTGGTCGCGGTCGGCGGCGCACCCTGCCACTCGACGAACTCGCGCGTGCCCACCGCGATCACGCGGCCGCCGACCCGCCCGACGATGCCTTTGCCGGGGAATGCGCGGAACTCGTCCACTGCGCGGTCCGCACGGTCCGCGCGCGCCCCGCGACCGGCGGCGCCGGCGACGATCGCGCGAGCGAGCGGATGTTCGGACGCCGCCTCGAGAGCGGCGACGTCGGCGAGCGCGCGAGAATCGCCCGCGAGGTCCGCCTCGACGAGCTCGGGCTTCCCGGCGGTGAGGGTGCCGGTCTTGTCGAGCACGGCGACGTCGACCTCGGCGAGCCGCTCGAGGTCTTCCGCCGCGCGGACGAGCAGCCCGAGCTTCGCGGCGCGCCCCACGGCGACGACGATCGCCATCGGAGTCGCGAGGCCGAGCGCGCACGGGCACGCGACCAGCAGCACCGAGACCGCGGCCATCAACGCGTGCGTGAATCGCGGTGCGGGCCCGAACACGAGCCACGCACAGAACGCGAAGGTCGCGATCGCGAGGACGACCGGCACGAAGACGGCGCTGACACGATCCGCGAGGCGCTGCACCGGCGCGCGCGTGCGCTGCGCTTCCGCGACGCGCGCGGCGATCCGCTCGAGCAGGGTGTCCGCGCCGACCGCGCCGGCGACGACGACGAGCGCGCCCGACCCGTTCTTCGCCCCGGCAAAGACGCGATCGCCCGCGCGCGTCTCGCGCGGCAGCGGCTCGCCGGTGAAGGCAGCCTCCTCCACCGCGCTCGCGCCGGACGCGACCTCGCCGTCGACGGGGATCGCCTCGAACGCGCGGACGTGGACGCGGTCGCCGCGGCGGACGCGATCGACTGAAACGTCCTCGATGGTGCCTCCCGCGCGCTCGACGTGCGCGACGTCGGGCGCGAGGCGCAACAGATCTTCGAGCGCCGCGCCGGTGCGTGCGCGAGCGCGCAGCTCGAGCACCTGCCCGAGCAGGACGAGCGCGACGACGACGGCCGCGGACTCGAAGTAGACCGGCGCGCGGCCGTGCTCGTCGAGGAACACGTCGGGCACGGCGGAGGGGACCAGCACGGAGGCCGCGCTCGCGCCCCACGCGGCGAGAACGCCGAGCGCGATCAGCGTGAACATGTTCGGCCGCCCGGAGAGCGAGCGCGCGCCGGCGAGGAGCAGCGGCCAGCCCGCGAGGAACACGACCGGCGTCGCCAGCGCGAACTGCAGCCACGGGTCGGCGAGCCGCGCGAGCGCACCGTGCGCGTGCATTCCGACCATCGCGAACACGACGAGCGGCGCCGTGAAGAGCGCGGCGAGAACGAAGCGGCGCGTCATGCCGCGCGCCTCGCGCTCGAGCGCGTCGTCGCCGCGCGCCGGCGCGAGCGGCTCGAGCGCCATGCCGCACTCCGGGCAGGCGC
>CAZOLL010000666.1:0-2459 GCA_964580365.1 uncultured Phycisphaeraceae bacterium | reverse complement strand
GTCCGGCAGTCCGACGGCGAGGTCCGGGTAGTTGTCGCCGTTGAAGTCCGCGACCGCGAGGGACGCGCCCATCCGAGGCTGGTCGCCCGGCAGGTTCGACGGACCGAGTGCGAGCGAGTGCACCGCGGCGAAGTTCGGCTTCTTGTTCTCGATCGGCAGGAAGATCACGGCGCCGGCGTTCGCCGTGACGACGAACTGGTTCGGCACGCCGACGACGATCTCCGCCACTCCGTTCTTGTCGAAGTCGGCGACCTCCAGAACCTGGCCGAATCCCGCCGGGCCGTCGACGCCGTAGGCCTGGAAGTAGTCGAACAGCACGTCCTTCGACTTCGTGAGGCCGTCGTCGCTGCCGTAGATGATCGCCACGGCGCCGTTCGTCGTGAACGTCTCGTGCGTGCGCTGCTCGCCCGGCACGCCGATCACGAGGTCGTCGAACGCGTCGCCGTCGACACGGCCCGTGGTGAGCTCGGCGCCGAAGAAGTCGAACTCCTCGGCGGAGTCGTTGATGCCGGACGTGTTCTGGTTCCAGATCTCGTCGTGTGAGGGCGAGGGGCCGTTCTTCCCGCCGTACACGACGTGCACCGCGCCGGCGGCGATCTTGCCCGAGACCTTCTCGTCCACGCCGATCGCGAGGTCGGCCCGGCCGTCACCGTCGAAGTCGCCGGCGGCGAGCGCGCTGCCGAAGTGATCGCTCGTCTCGCACTTGTCCTTCATCCCCGAGACGTTCTGGTGCAGCGTCCGCTTGTAGACGAGGCCCTGCGCGCTGCCGAGGTAGATGTCGACCGCGCCCGCGCCCAGGACGCCGCCCACCGTCGCCTGGTCGGCTGCGATCGCGAGGTCGTCGAACCCGTCGCCGTCGAAGTCGCCGACCGCGGTCGCGGAGCCGAAGTCGACGCCGAGCGCGTCGCCGACGCCTTGGTCAGCATGCTCCGTGAGAATCACCGAGCCGGTCGAAGTGAGGCCGCCCGCGTTCGCGTACATGATCTCCACAGCGGAGAAGACCTGATGCTGCTGGTTCTCGAGTCGCGCGTTGATGACGAGGTCGTCGCGCCCGTCGCCGTTGAAGTCGCCGGCCGTGAGTGGAGCGGCGAACGCGGCGAAGGTCGCGAAGGCGGCGAGGGACTTCGAGGTGAGGATGCGCAGTTCCATGGTTCGAACTCCTTTGCCGGCTCTCGCGGCAGCGCCGGGTCGGCTCGGACAAGGAATCCGCGGGAATCCACGATCTCGTGGGCCGGTTCGTGACCCATTTCCGATTCACCCGGTCGGAGGATCCCATGCGCAGCCGACTCATCTGTCTCTCTCTGTTCGTTGCCGTCGCCGCAACCCGTGCTCGGGCCGGAGATTTCAACGGCGACGGCCGCGACGACCTCGCGGTCGGAGTCCCCACGGCAACGGTCGGCGGGGTCGCCGCTGCCGGCCAGGTTCAGGTGTTTTTCGGGACCGGGAGCGGGCTCGCGACCGGTGGCCAGATCCTGCTCGACACTTCGATGCTCGACCCGCAGGGCGACCTCGCGGCCGACGACGCGTTCGGAACCTCGATCGCCACGGGCGACTTCGACGCGGACGGCTGGTCGGACCTCGCGGCTGCCGCGCCCGGGCGCGAAGTCGACGGCATGGTCGGCGCCGGAGTGGTGTTCGTTCTATACGGCGGCCCCGGCGGCTTCGTGACCGCGCGGACGCAGCTCTGGTCGCAGAACTCCCCCGGCGTGCGCGACAAGGCGGAGCCGCCGCACGGCGAGTTTCCGACCGGGGAGAATTTCGGTTCCGAGCTGTGCGCAGGAGACTTCGACGGCGACGGAAGGGACGACCTCGCGGTCACGGTTTCCGAGCGCGTGAAGGGCGTGCCGCACGCCGGGGCGGTGCAGGTGTTCTACGGCGGAGCGAACGGGCTCGACGCGACGCGCGACCAGCTCTGGACGCAGGAGTCGAAGAAGATCAAAGGTCGCGCGGAGCCCCTCGAAGAGTTCGGCTCCGAACTCGCGGCCGGCGACTTCGACGGCGACGGCCGCGACGAGCTCGTCGTCCGCACCTACGGCGATGCGAAGTTCGGCCCGAACGAGTTCGCCGTCGCGGTCCTGCGCGGCGGTCCGCACGGACTGCGCGCGAAGAAGAACCGGCTGTACCGAGCGACGGCGTTCGACTGGGCTCCGCACGACGCCCCGAATGCGTTCGCGGGCGCGATGGCGACCGGCGATTTCGACGGCGACGGCAGGGACGACCTCGTGGTCGCCGATCCCACCGAACACGTGGACGGCGTGTTCTCGGCGGGCGCCTTCCACGTGGCCTACGGCAGCGACGACGGCCTCGACACCGGCCGGCTCGAGACGTGGGCGCAGGGGCCTCATGGTCTCTCGGGCAACCTCGAGTCGGGCGACGCGCTCGGCTACGCGCTCGTCGCGCGCGACTTCGACGGCGACGGAAAGTGCGATCTCGCGGTCTCCGCCGCGCACGAGGATGTC
>CAZOLL010000665.1:0-2463 GCA_964580365.1 uncultured Phycisphaeraceae bacterium | reverse complement strand
GTGCTCGACGCACGTCTCCCATCCCCGCCTCCACAGCGTCACGTGCGCGTTGAACTGCTGGTGGATCTTTGCGCGGTGGCGCATCCCGTCGACGCGGTCGAGCACGCGCAGCGCGAGGCTGCCCCACTCGAACGCCGACGCGTAGTCGCCGCCCACCGGACCGACGGCGATCGCGTGCGTCACGTACCCGTAGGCCGAGTCCTCGCAGTTGCCATGCTCGAGGGACGTCCGCACGATCCGCGCGGAAAACAGGAACGCGAGTTCACCGTGGCCGAGGATGTAAGCCGGCGCCCACATCGCGGTGAGCAGCGACAGGATCATGCGCTGCGTCGGGTCGGAGAGCAGCGGCAGCTCCGCGAGCGACGCGATCGAGCGCGCGCCAAGCCGCGCGCGGACGCTCGCGATCTCGCGGTCGAGCTCCGCGCGCCACGCGTCGCGATCCGCGGGGAACGTCACGCCGAGCAGCGCCAGCGCCGCGAAACCCGCCGCGAGCGCGTCGGCGTTCTCCGCGCGGCTCTCGCGGTCGACGAGCCGGAGGCGGAACGCTTCGGCCTTCTCGAGAGGCGACGACGCGCGCGCGAGCACGGTCTCGAGGCAGCGCTCCGCGCCGGCAGCGTCCCCGCACAGCGCCCGTTCCTCCGCGACCTCCATGTGGAGCGCCACCGTGAGGTCGTACTCCGTCTCCCATGCGTCCGCGGGCAGGAGCTCGAGCCCCTGCTCGAAGTATCCGAGAGCGACGCGGAACGCCGCGGACTGCTTCGCGCGCCGGCCCGCATCGAGGTCGAGGCGGACGAGCCGCAGCCGCTCCTCGCGCGTGTCGATCAGCGAGCGGCCCAGGTTGAGATGGTTGACGACGTCGAAGATGCGCGCGTCCGATGCCTCGCCGCCGAGCTCCGCCAGCAGCAGACGTCCGACACGCAGGTGCACTTGCGGGCGCTGATCGGGCGCGATCTGCGCGTAGGCCGCCTGCTGCACGCGGTCGTGCAGGAACTCGTACGCCGGCGCCACGCGCTCCAGCACGTCCTCGCCGCTCGTCGCGAACTGCTCGTATCGGTCGCTCGCCGGCAGCACGAGGCCCGACTCGATCGCTTCCCACAGGTCGGCGGCGACCTCGCGCCGAGTCCGCTCGCACACCACCGCCAGCGTCTCGAGCGAGAAGCTCGCGCCGATCGACGCGGCCAACGTGATCACGCGTTGCGTCGCCGGCGACAGGCCGCGCAATCGCTTCGTCATGAGGTCCACGACGTTTTCCGTGATCTGCGCGCGCTCGATGCGCGCGAGGTCGAACGTGAAGCGCCGCTCGCGATGGTCGAACTCGATCAACCCGTCGGAGTGCAGCGTGCGCAGGAATTGCGTCACGAAGAACGGATTGCCGCCGGTCTTGTCGCGCACGAGGCGCGCGAGCGGCTCGACGCGCTCCGCCGGGCAGTGCAGCGCGTCGCCGATGAGCTGGACCAGGTGCGGCAGTCGCAGCGGCGGCAGCGACACCTCGGCGACGTCGGCATCGGAGTCGCGCACCTCCGCGATCACCTTCGCGAGCGGGTGTCCCGGCGCGACCTCGTTGTCGCGGTACGCGGCGATGAGGAGGAACCCCGAGAGAGCGCGGCTGGTGAGCACGCGCTTCATCGACGCGAGCGTCGCGGAATCGGCCCACTGCACGTCGTCGAGGAAGACGACGAGCGGAGCGGACGGTGTCGCGATCGCGGCGAGGAAGCTCTCGAGCAGGAAGGCGAAGCGGTTCTCCGCCTCCGTCGACGCGAGCGCCGGCGCCGCCGGCTGCGGGCCGATGAGGAACTCGAGCTCGGGCAACACGGCGGCGATCAGGCTCGCGTTGCTGCCGAGCGAGCTGGTGAGCCGCGCGCGGACGGCGGCGACGGCCGCCTCCGGCTCGGCCAGCACCTGGCGGACGAGGGCGCGCAGTGCCTGGATCAGCGCGCCGTACGGCGTGCTGCGGTCGAGCTGGTCGAACTTGCCCGAGACGAAGCGCCCGCGCCGCTCGACGATCGGCCGCAACAGCTCGTTGACGAGCGAAGTCTTGCCGATGCCGGAATACCCGGAGACGAGGAGCAGCGCGGAGCCGCCGCGCGCCGCGCGCTCGAAGGCGTCGACCGCCGCGCGGATCTCGGACTCGCGGCCGTAGAGGTGCTGCGGCAGCGTGAAGCGATCGGACACGTCCTGAGCGCCGAGCGCGAATGTCTCGACGGCGCCGTGGCTCTTTCGCTGCTCGGCGAGGATCTCGAGGTCGGCCGCGAGGCCCCACGCGCTCTGGTAGCGCTCCTCGGCTTTCTTCGAGAGCAACTTCATCACGACCTCGGAGACCGCGGCCGGGATGCGCGCGTCGAGCGCGGACGGCGCGGCTGCCGGCTTCGCGATGTGACCGTGGATGACTTCGAGCGGGTCGTCGGAGTGGAACGGCGCGCGGCCGGTGAGCATCGCGGAGAAGACGGCGCCGAGCGAGGAGAG
>CAZOLL010000664.1:0-2468 GCA_964580365.1 uncultured Phycisphaeraceae bacterium | reverse complement strand
CCCGCGCGGAGGTCGCGCTTCCCGGCGACGAGCCGCGGAACGAGATCGGATCCCGTGCGCGCGAGAACGATCTCGAGGGCGCCGGTGTCGACGGTGACCGAGTCGTCGGTCTCGCGCACCGCGAGGGCGCCGAGCCGCGCCGGAGAACCGGAAGCGCCGCGATCGAACGTGAGCCGCGCGCCGGACTCCGCGGCGGCGCGCGGCACGGCGGCGACGATCGTGGCCGCGCGCACGCTGCCGTCCGGGTGCCGTCCCGTGACCCGCACGTCGCACGGCAACGCCTCTCCGCGCGGCGCGCGGACGGTGAAACGATCGCCCGTGAATCGCCCGCGCGGCACGAGCGCGAACCCCTCGATCACCACGTCGCCGGTGCGCGGCAGCGTCTCACGCGGCGCCGACGGGTCGATCGTGAGCGACGAAGTGCGGTCCCCTCGCGAGTCCGCGAACCCGCCGGCGAGGAGCAAGCTGAGGAGGACGTCGGTTGCGAGCACTCCCCCTCGACGGCGCGAACGCCGCGCGGGTCGCGAGCGTTTTTTGCCCGGGCGGGACGAGCGGGTTATGATTCCGGCCCTGCGGTGTTCCCGGGCCTCCCGGTCCTGACGTCTTCGAGGTGCTGTCGATGCGCGACTTCTGGCGATTCTGCTGGGAGAACAAGATCTGGTGGATCACCCCCACCGTTCTCGTCCTGCTCCTGATGGTGTTCGTGATCCTCGCGAGCAGCGATTCGGGCATCGCCCCGTTCGTCTACACGCTTTGGTGAGCGGTCGGGCGGCCCCGCCCGGATCCCCCGCGTGAATCCGCTCCGCCGCGTCGCCGTCCTCGGCGGCACGTTCGACCCCGTCCACAACGGTCATCTCCACGTCGCGCGCGCCGCGCTCGAGCGGTTCGCGTTCGACGAGCTGCGATTCCTTCCCGCCGCCGCAGCGCCGCACAAGACCGGACGCTCGATGTTCTCCGGCGAGCGCCGCGTCGAGCTCCTGCGCGCCGCGATCGCGGGAGAGCCGCGCTTTTCGGTCGAGACCTGCGAGATGGACCGCGGGCAGACCGCGTACACGATCGACACGCTCGCCGCGCTCGCGGAGCGCGAGCCACACGTCGCGTGGTTCTTCGTCATCGGCGCGGACTCGCTCAGCGACCTGCCCGGTTGGAGGCGCGCGGCGGAGCTCGTCGAACGGTTCACGTTCGTGACGGTGCCGCGCGACCCGGGAGTCGACCGCGCGGCGATCCTCGCGCCGGCCGAGCGTGCGTTCCCGCCGGCCGCCGTCGCACGCCTGCGCTTCCACGTCGTCTCGGCGCCCCCGGTGCCGATCTCCTCCCCCGAGATCCGCGCGCGCCTCGCGGAGCGCCGCGCGATCGACGACGTCGTGCCCGGAGCGGTCGCTCGGGCGCTCGCGGCTCAGCGGAGTTGACGCACCACGAGCGTGTGCGCCCAGAAGTCGCCGAGGCGCTGGCGCCGCCACAAGAGCAGGATGATCGTCATCGGCCACGTGAGCGGCTGCAGCGTGTCGAGCACGTGGAAGAGGCCGCGCGCCGCGGAAGCGCCGAGGCTCGCGGGGCCGCCGTCCAGCTCGATCACGCGCAGTTCGAACAGCCACTTGCCGATCGTGCGACCGAACGCGGCTTCCGCGATCGTGACGTACCCGGTGAAGAGGATCACGAACAACGACCCCGTGTCCCACAGCATCACGGCCGCGGCTTCGGACTGCTGCGCCTCTTCCATGTGCCGCATCCAGTACTCGAACTCCGCGCCGGTGAGCACGCTGAAGCGGATCGGGAGCAGGACGGCGCCCGCGACCGCAAGATCGGTGAGGAGCGCGAGCAGCCGGCGGAACAACGGCGCCGGGACCAGAGTGCCCGGAACCGCGCGCGGCGCCGGCCGCCGGAACCGCCTGCCGAAGACCCACGCGGCGATCAACCGCGCGATGTGGATCGCGAACGAGCGCTCGAAGCGCGGCCTGGTGATGGTCCAGGCGGCGAGTGACGGCGGCGCGGTCGCGGGCTGCACCTCGCCCTCGAACTCCGCGAACGACTGCGTCGCGCCGGCCACGCACACCAACGCGGTCGGTCCGGCGGCGCCGGGGAGCCGCCCGACGAGCTCCGCATCGCGCGCGAAGAGATGGTCACCTCCGAGGTGCTGCCCTCGTCGGGCGGCCTCGCGGCGCTCACGCCCGGCGCCGAGATGCCCATCGTCTCGCACGGCGGCACCTTCTACGCCGTGCTCTCGGCGCACGTCGGGGCCGACTGGCACACCGGCGCGCCCACGATGATCGACCCGGGGCCCGTGGTGGTGACCCGCGCCGCCGCCGACGCGTCGAAGCTCCCAGAGACCCTGCGCGCGCTCGCGAGCGCCGCGGTCACCACCTACAACGCCGCGGGCCCGAGCTGCGCCGAGTCGTCGTGCACGTAAGCGCGGTGCAGCGAGTAGGCCTCGGACGCGATGATCCGCCCGGCCGGCACCGAGAGCTCGA
>CAZOLL010000663.1:0-2470 GCA_964580365.1 uncultured Phycisphaeraceae bacterium | reverse complement strand
GCTTCCTCCACGTGTGTCCCGCGTGCGGCACGCAGTACCCGCGACGCCGGAAGATCCGCGCCGCATCGTCGTGCAGCCGGTGCGCGCCACGCTTCGACGCGCGCTTCCAGCTCCGCATCGCCGGCAACGGAGCGGGCTGAGCGACGCCTAGAATCGAAACCCGATCGCCGCGCTCGCCATCGAACGGACTCCCGGAGGTCTTCATGCTCACGATCTTCTCGCTCGCCGTCGCGCTCGCGCTCGTCCCGCAGGACGCGCCGGCCAAGAAGGCGCCGATCTACGACGAGGCGGCCGACGCCCGCCAGCAGGTCGAAGCCGCGACCGCGCGCGCCGCGGCCGACTCCAAGCGAGTGCTGATCGTCTGGGGCGCCAACTGGTGCGGCTCGTGCAAGCAGCTCGACAAACAGATGGAGCAGGGCGGCGTGCCCGGCGCGAACGACGCCTCGAAGAAGCTGTGGAAGACGCTCTTCAACGAGTTCGAGGTCGTCCACCTCGACGTCGGCCGCTTCGACAAGAACATCGACCTCGTGCGCAAGTGGCGCGCGGACGTGAGCGGCGGCATCCCGGCGCTGACGGTGCTGAACGGCGAAGGCAAGGTCGTCGCCAACCAGGACAACGCGGCGGTGAGCGCGCTCACCGCGAACGACGACGTCGCGCCGCTCGTCACGTGGCTCGAGTCGAAGCAGACGAAGCGCGTCGACGCTGCGGCGAAGCTCGACGCCGCGCTCGGGCAGGCGAAGGAGTCCGGCCGCGCCGTGTTCGTCCACTTCGGAGCACCGTGGTGCGGGTGGTGTCACAAGCTCGACGAATGGTGCGCCGACCCGAAGGTGCAGCCGGTGCTCGCGAAGGCGTTCGTCGAGACGAAGATCGACACCGAGCGCATGACCGGCGGCGCGGACGTGATGAACCGCTACCGCGCGGATCCGACCGACGGCATCCCGTGGTTCGTCGTGCTCGACGGAGAAGGCAAGGCGCTCGGCAACAGCGACGCCGCGGACGGCAACATCGGCATGCCGGCCAAGCCTGCCGAGATCGACCATGCCATCGCGTTGTTCAAGAAGACCGCGCCCGAGCTGACCGAGGAAGATCTCGCGCTCCTGCGCGAAACGCTCGCCGCCCACGCGAAGTGACGCCGCTCAGCCCCCGTCGTTCGCGCCGCGCGCTTTGCGCCACGCCGTCGAGAGCCATTCGCGCTCGCCCGACGTGAAGAAGCCCGTGAACCCGAGCACGAGCGGATAGAGCACGAGCACCGCGCCGCCGCGCAGGAACAGGTCGCCGATCTTCCGCGCGGTCGTGGCGGCCTCCGGGTACGGGAACGCGAACCCGACCGCGAGCGCGACCGCGATCGCCACTCCGACGCGGAACAGCCGCGACCACTCGTACTCCGAGCGAACGACGCGTTGCGACCGAACCGCGTGCAGCACTGCGAGCAGCGCGTACGCGCCGAGCGCGGCGAACGCGGGCCCGAGCAGGCCGAGCGTCGGCACGAGCACGAGGTTCAGCACGACGCTCGCGCCCACCGCGATCGCCATCAGCTTCGGGAGCGGCCGCGTCGTGCCGTGGATCAAGAGGCCTGCCTTCGTGATCTCCGCCGCTCCATAGAACGCGAGCGCGAACGCGAGCGGCGGAACGACGCGCCAGGCTTCGTGGTATCGCGGGTCGGTCATCAGCGCGACGAGCGGGCGCGCGGTCGCCGCGAGACCGCACGCGAGGAACCCGGCGACCGCTGCGTACCACGATGCGCACCGCCCGAGGTCGCTCGCGCGCGTGGGGCGCTTCGCGACGTCGTAGTACACGCCCGGCCACAGCAGGTTCAGCGGCATGATCAACACGCCCTGCAGGATCTGCGCGATGGTCGCGCCGCGCCCGTAGGTGCCGATGGTGTCGAACGCCGCGTCGTGCTCGAGGAACAGCCGGAAGAACACCTTGTCGAACGCTTCGAGCATCAGCGCCATCAGCGCCGGCGGCACGAGCGGCAGTCCGAACGCGAGCATCGACGGCAGCCGCGTCCTGTCGGTCGCGCGGCTCAGCGCCTGCGGCACGAAGTACAGCGCGAGCAGGAACGACATCGCGGCGCCGATCAGGTTCGAGTACACGATGCCCGCGAGCCCGGTCTTCTGCACCAGCACGAACCACACGTTGAGGCCGACGCAGATCACGAACTCGCCGCAGTAGACGGCAAGGAACTCCTTCGACCGGAAGTCCGCGCGCAGGATCTGCGCGCACGTGTTCTTCAGGTTCGAGAACGCGTAGGTCAGAAGGACGAGGATCGCGAGCACGACGAACTGTTTCTCGCCCGACCCCGCAACGGCGCGCGCCACGGGGACCGCGGCGAGCGAAAGGACGACCGCCGCGGCGATCGACGACAACGCGGTGTATCGGAAGGCCGTCGCGATCGCGCGCTGCTTGTCGGCGTCGGTCTTCGCCGAGTAGGCGTACTCGCGGAACAGCGCCGACGGCATGCCCTGCG
>CAZOLL010000662.1:0-2474 GCA_964580365.1 uncultured Phycisphaeraceae bacterium | reverse complement strand
CGCGGTACTGCGCGCGACGTGACCGGCCAACTTCTCATCCCCATCTCAACAACGCACGCCGACACGGCATCCCCTTCGCCGGGCTCCTGGACCCCTACTCCTCCGCCGCGTGGTTCACGGGCTGGAGCGGCGTCGCTCCGTCAACGCGAGCTGCGCCCGTTGCGCTCGCGCGCAGCTGGCAACTCCGCTTCGGCTGGACGCCGCACGGCTCGCTCGAGCCGTCGCGCATTCCGCGCGTCGCGCATTTCTGAGGAGCCGCCCCTCCCGCCCCTCCGCTCGAGAATCACAGAACACGCCTCGTAAACCCACGCGAATCGACCGGAGGGTCGGTAGGGCCGGCAACCTCGAAACCGCCACGCACACGGTTCACACCCCGGCTCAGGCTCCATCCCTGGCTCAGGCCCTTACCACGATCTCAGGCCCTTACCCGGGCCCGGGCCCAGGCTCGGGTCCTGGCCCCGGCTCTTGCTCGTGCCCGTCACGGCTCCGTGCTGAAGTTCAGCGCCTCCGACTGCGCCGTCTCGACTCCGTCCTTGTTCCGAGCGATGCATCGGAACTCGTACGCCGTGCCCGGCGCGAGTCCGACGACCTTCACCGTTCCGAATTGGTTCGCCTTGGCGAACAGCGGAGTCGGTGACGTCGTCGCGCCGTCCGCGCCGAACCACGTCGAGTGCGTCGCGTCGAAGAGCGCGATCTCCGTCGACGCGGGGTTCGCTCCGGAGGAGAGCGCGAGCTTCGCGGACGTGCGCTTCGCGCCGACGAGGACCGGCGCCGGCGGCACCGCGGCGAGCGTGCGCACCGTCACGACGTCGTCGATCGGCGTCGTGTTCGACGGGTCGGCCGAGTCGCGCGTGGAGAGCTTCCACTTGTAGAGGCGGTCCGGCGACAGCCCGTCGTCGACGAATGTCGCCGACGGCGACCAGTCGGACGAGCTCGCGCCGTGCGGCGGCTTGCCGACGGCGCGGAAACGGAACAGGACCGGCGGCGACAGATCGATCGGATGCGTCGACGCCAACGTCACCGACGTCGCTCCGATCACGAACGACCCGGTGTCGAACGGCACGGTCTCCACCGCGGGCGGGAAGAAGTCGTTGCCGAGTTCGAGCCCTCCGCGGCCGAACGTGTTCTCGTCGCCGAGCGGCAGCGCCGCGTCGAGCAGCCGCTTCCTCAACTTCTTCACGCTCAGCTCGGGGTGCACCGACTTGATGAGGCACGCGCCGCCCGCGACGTGCGGCGCGGCGCTCGACGTGCCGAAGAACGGCCCCGTATACACAGAGTTGTCCGTCCCATCCGGCCCGACGAGTTCCGGCTTCTCGCGGCCGGACGTGTTGGGACCGCGCGACGAGTACGCCTCGATGATCGGGTTGCCCCAGTCGCCGACGTACACCGCGCCGACGGCGAGCGCGTGCTTCGCGTCGGCGGGCGTCACGATGCTCGACGCGGCCACGTTGTTGCCGTCGATCACGGCCTCGGTGAGGAACACCGCGAAGCGGCGCGGCTTGTCGGAGGAGAAGATCGGGACGACGATCGCGTAGTTGCCGCTCCACGGCGCGTTGAACGAGACCGCCTCGACGGGCGCCTGGTCGCCGTCCTGCACGGATTCGCTCGAATCGACCTCGACGAAGTCCTCGGGCGGGAGCGGGTCGCCGGTGGTGCCGACGTAGTACACGAACAGGTCGAGGTCGACGTCGCTCGTCGGGAAGTCGTCCCACACGAGGAACGCGACCACGTTGCGTCCGGCGTCGGCGGAGAACGTCAGCCCTTCGTCGTCGGGCGCGAACTCGTGCACCTTGTTCTTGTTCGAGTCCTTCCACTTGCCGAGCCAGTGCGCGTCGCCGTGGTTGCCGGCCGCGATGACCGGCAGCACGCCGCCTTCGACTGCGTCGTTCATCGCGCTCGCCGCGGCGCCGGTGCCGTCGCTGAAGTTCGCGCCAAGGAAGCCGAGCGACGCGTTCAGCACGTCGGCGCCGTGGTCGACGGCGAACTCGACCGCCTTTCTGAACTGCGACAGGTTCGAGATCTTGAGCAGCATGATCCCCGCGCCGGGGGCCATGTCGTGCGCGGTCTCGGCGACGGCGGTGCCGTGCTCCGACGACGCCTCGAGATCGCTCGACGTGAAGTTGCGCGTGAGGATCGGCTCGGGCACGCGGCCCATGCCCACGAGCGTCGAGTACTGCTGGAAGCCGGTGTCGATGATGGCGAGCTTCGTCTTCGCGCCGGTCGCGCCGCGCGTGTGCGCGACGTCCGCGTGCGTCGCCGCGACGCCTTCGGACACCTCCTGGAACACCGGCGGCGACGCGCGCAGCGACGCGACGCCTGGCACGCGGTCGATCAGCGCCGCGAATTCGGACGGCGCCGCGCGCACCGTCACGACCGAGTCCGCGCCTGCGTCGACGCCGACGACGTCGAACCCCGCCGCGGACAGCGCGGCCGGGTCGACCGGCGCGCCGTGCGAACCGCGCACTTCCACTTCG
>CAZOLL010000661.1:0-2479 GCA_964580365.1 uncultured Phycisphaeraceae bacterium | reverse complement strand
CCGGTTCACCGGGTGGTCGTCGACCAGGAGGATGGCGCAGCCGAGGAGCGCGCGCGAGCGCGTCGCGCGCGGCTCGGCGGCGCCGGCCGCGGACGCGAGACCGGTCGCATGCGCGAGCGCGGCCGCGAGCGGCGCGCGGCGCACGGGCCTGCGAACGCGCGCGCGCACCGACGAATCGTTCTGCGAGCTGCGGTCGCCGATGGGGTGCATGAGGACGAACGCCGGGTGCGCGACGCTCGGCGCGTGCGTCGCCACGACCGCGTCGATGCGCACGGAATCGTCGCGCGCGAGGCACGCGGCCGTGTCGTCGGACGTCGCGGCGCGCAGGACTTGGGCGCCGAGTTCCTCCACGCGCGCGACGATCGCCGCCGCGACTTCCGCGTTCGGTTCCTCGACGAGGATGCGCTTGCCGCGCAGGAGTCCGTCGGTGCGCGGCGCGGGCGCCGCGACCGGAACGGGGAACGTCGCGGCGAACGTGAACGTCGAGCCGAAGCCGACCTCGCTCTCGATCGTGATCGCCCCTCCCATCAGGTGCGCGAGCCGTTGGGAGATCGTCAGGCCGAGGCCGGTGCCGCCGTAACGGCGGCTCGTGCCGCTTTCCGCCTGGGTGAAGCTCTCGAAGATCGCGGCGTGGCGCTCCCTCGGGATGCCGATTCCGCTGTCTCTGACGGAGATCGCGAGCTCGGCGGTGAGCGTCGTCCGGCGCGCGACGCGTGCACCCACGATGATCGAGCCGCGCTCCGTGAACTTCACGGCGTTGCCGAGCAGGTTCGCGACGATCTGGCGGATCCGGCCCGGATCGCCGAGGAGGCGCGACGGAACGTCTCGCGCCACGTCGGCCTGGACCAAGACGCCCTTCTCCCACGCACGCGCCGCGAACAGGTCGGCGACGTCTTCGATCAGCTCGCCGGCGTCGAACTCGATCTGCTCGATCTCCATCTTGCCGGCTTCGATGCGCGAGAAGTCGAGCACGTCGTTCACGATCGCGAGGAGCGCCTGCGCCGAATCGCGGATCGTGCGCGCGCAGTCGTGCTGGTCGGCGTCGAGCGGCTCTTCCTCGAGGACGCGTGCCATGCCGATCACGCCGTTCAGCGGCGTGCGGATCTCGTGGCTCATGCTCGCGAGGAACGTCGACTTTGCGCGCGTCGCCGACAGCGCCTCGTCGCGGGCGCGCTCGAGCTCCGCTTCGACGCGGCGTCGTTCTTCGATCTCCGCCTCGAGCGAGCGCTTCTGAGCGAAGAACTGCGTGGTCAGGCGCGCGATCGCGCCGAACTCGTCGCGCTTCGCGACGATCGGCAAGAGCGAGACCGAGGACTCGAGCTCGAGCGCCTCGGTGAGCGAACGCATCGGCCGCACCACCCAGACGAACACGCACGCCGACATCACGAACAGCATCAACAGCGCGTACGCGACGCCGAGCGCGATCCTGCGCCCGCTCGCCTCGTAGGTCGCCGCCGCGTGTGGGCGAACGCTCGTGAAGCGCAGCTCCGCGACGGGGAGGCGGTCCATGTCGGTGAGCACCGTTGAGAAGCCGAGCGTGCCCGTCTCGAACTCGAGCGTGTCCGGACGGACGCCGTGCGCGAGCGGTGGGAGGATGTCGACGTGCATTCCACTCAGGTGCGACAGCTTCGCGAGCAGTGCGTCGTCCCACGCGCGCGCCGAGAACAAGTAGCCGACGTGACCAAGCGGCGCGTTCTTCTCGTCGCGGTGGTAGACGGCGATGCCGTGCATCTCGAACAGCTCGCCGGAGTTCATGACGAAGTAGCGGCGCTGCTCGAAACCGGAGATCACCTCCGGGAGCCGCTCGATGGCGAGCGGCACCTCCGGCAAAGCCGTCACGCCTTCCGTGGTGCTCGTGGCGACGAGCGCGTCCTTCGAGAACACGTAGGTGCCTGCCATCTTGAACGTCGCAAGCGGCTGCTCGAGGTTGACCGTGCGCCACTCGGAGTCGTCCGGCTTCTCGATGAAGCCCGCGGTGTCGTCCCACTCGCCGTAGTCCTTCGTGAACGCGGACTGGAGCGCGCCGTTCTCCTCGAGAAGGCGCTGGGAGAGGCTGCGCGACTCGCCGAGGATCGCGGTCAGCATCGCGCGGGACGAGTCGCGCTCGTGCCGGTTCAGCATGAGGATGCCGCCCACGAGGGCGATCGCGAACCCCATGATCAGGATCGCGAGGCGCGCACGGACGCTCAGCGCGTTCTTGAACGGGGCGCCGGACGAAGCGCCGAACTCCGGCTCCTGCTCGGACAAGGAAGTCTCCGGTGAGGACGCGGGGTCCGGAAACGAAGGGTCGGACCTGAGTTCATCGACACGCCCGCGTCCGGCGCTTGAGCCTCGTCCCCCTTCCCTGGAGGCGCGTTCCTCGGGATGATTCCGGGCGGGCTCCCTGCGCGTCCGGTCCGCTCCGGCGCTTCCCGCAAAGGAACGTGTCGATGTCCGTCCCCGCACTTCTCCTGTCATTCGCGCTCGCGTTCGTCACCGT